>JBLNAC010000085.1:0-6520 GCA_050259155.1 Syntrophothermus sp. | reverse complement strand
GCTTCAGCTACCGCCGGGGGCGGGGGGTGCCCTGCCGCGACAGGACCCGCGGCGGGGGCGCCGCCCGCCGGGGAGGCGCCGAGCGCCGGCAGCGGGTCCCGCGACACGTGCAGCCGATCCTCGCCGACGGTCACGACCATCTCGCGCCAGTCGCTCTGGTCGAAGGCGTCGAGCAGCGCCTTGATCGTCTCTGGGCTCATCTCCATGTTCGGGGCTCTCCTCGTCGGCGCGGGGGCCGGTCGCTGGCGATGATAGGTGGGTGAAGATCGACTTCCAGCGCGTCGCCGCCCCGGAGGGAGCCCGAGAGGTGATCCTCGTCCGCCACGGCGCCTGCGATCCGCCCGCCGCCGACGGGCTGATCGGCGGTCGCTCGGATCCCAGCCTGAACGAGCGCGGGCGCGGCCAGGCGGCGGCGGTGACGCGGCGGCTGGCCGGCGCGCGGGTCGGCGCCGTCTTCGTGACGCCGCTGCGGCGGACGACGGAGACGGCGGCGGCCACCCTCTCGCGGCACGGGCTCGAGGCGACGGTGCTCGAGGAGCTGGTCGAGGTCTACCTCGGCGAGTGGGAGGGGCACGGCATCCACGCCCGCGGCGCGGCGGGCGACCCCGAGCTGGTGCGGGTGATGCGCGAGCAGGACTGGAGCCTGATCCCCGGCGCCGAGCCGGCGCACGAGTTCGCGGCGAGGGTGCGGCGAGGGGTCGAGGCGGTCGCCGACGCGGCGCCGCCGGACGGCGTCGCCGTCGCCTTTACGCACGCGGCGGTGATCGCCGAGTTCTGCCGCCAGGTGACGGGCAGCCAGCCCTTCGCCTTCCTCCGCAACGCAAACGGCTCGCTGACGCGCCTGTTCCGGGCGCCGGAGGGAAGCTGGAGCCTGGTCTCGTTCAACGAGACGCAGCACCTCGACGGCTGAGCTCACCCGACCCATGCCGTGAGTGATATCGCGCGACGCCGCGCGCCCCGACCCCGCGCCGCCGCCGCGCCTGTGGTTACCCCAACGCGGCGGCCGGAAGGAGGCGCCGGGCGCGAGCGCGGAAGCGAGGATGGGGCAGTCGTCACCGTGAACGGAGGGAAGAAATGAGCGATGGAAGCGGCCGTCTGGCCGGAAAGGTGGCCGTGATCAGCGGCGCGAGCAGCGGCATCGGCCGCGCCGCCTTCGAACTGTTCGGTCGCGAGGGGGCCAAGGTGGTCGGCACCGCGCGCCGCGAGGAACGGCTGAAGGAGGGCCTCGAAGAGGTCGAGCGCCACGGCGGCACCGGCATGATCGTGCCCGCCGACCTCGAGGATCCCGCGACCGCGGACAAGGTGATCGCGGCGGCGATCGATGCCTACGGCCAGGTCGACATCCTCGTCTGCAACGCCGGCGTCGGCTGGAAGTACGGCGAAGAACACCCCGGCACGATGGCCGGCGTCCACGAGGCCAGCGTCGAGAACTGGCGCGACGTGATCGGCGGCGTCGACCTCGAGGGCTACTTCACGATGATCCACGCCGCGCTGCCGCACATGCTGGAGCGCGAAAGCGGCTCGATCGTCAGCGTCGCCAGCATGGCGGGGCTGACCGGCCTCTACGACGCCCACGCCTACACGGCGGCCAAGGGGGCGATCATCAACCTCACCCGCTCGATGGCGATCACCTACGCGAAACAGGGCGTGCGCGCCAACTGCGTCTGCCCGGGCTTCATCGACACGCCGATGATCGAACCGGCGATCGGCCTCTTCGCCGACGAGGCGACGAAATACGCGATGGTGCCGATGGGGCGGGCCGGGCGGCCGGAGGAGATGGCCTACGCGATCCTCTACCTCGCCTCCGACGAGGCCAGCTACTGCACCGGCACGGCGCTGCTCGCCGACGGCGGCTGCACCTCGAGGTCCTTCCCCGCCGGCTGAGCCAGATGAACTCGGTCCCCATCGACGAGCTGAAGGTCGGGGACGCGGCGGAATCGCGCAAGACGGTCTCCGAGTCCGACGTCTACCTGTTCGCCGGCATCACCGGCGACTTCAACCCGATGCACGTCGACGCCGAGTTCGCGAGCAACTCGCCGTTCGGCGCCCGGGTGGCCCACGGCCCGCTGACCCTGGCGCTCTGCGCGGGGCTGCTGGGCACCGAGCTGCCCGGGCTCGGGACGATCGCCGTCTCCAACCAGATCGACTACCAGCGGCCGGTCTACTTCGGCGACACGATCACGGTCCGGGTCGAGGTCGGCGCCCTCGACCACGAGCGCAACCGGGCGACGATGGACATCACCTGGCGCAATCAGGACGGCGTCCAGGTGGCGGAGGGAAAGATGGTCGTGATGCCCCCGCGCGAGCGCGTCACCCTCTGAGGCCGGACGCGTTCGAGGCCGCGCTCCGACGGCCGAGGGTGAGGTCGGACGCCCGTCAGCGCTCGCGGCCGAGGGTGAGGCCGGAGAGCGAGATGCCGCCGTCGACCGGGAGCGCCGCGCCGGTCACGTAGGCGGCGGCGTCGGAGCAGAGGAAGGCGACCACGGAGGCCACCTCCTCGACCGTCGCGAAGCGCCTCATCGGCACCCGGGCCCGGGCGCGGTCGCGCACTTCGGCCGGCATCGCCTCGACCTTCTCGGTGCTGACCATCCCCGGCAGCACCGCGTTGACGGTGACGCCGGCGGCGGCCAGCTCCAGCGCCAGCGTCCGCACCATCCCCAGGATCCCCGCCTTGCTCGCCGCGTAGGCGGCCTGGCCGGCGAGGCCGCCGGTCGCCGCCGTCGAGGAGATCGCGACCAGGCGCCCCCGGCCGCGCTCGCGCATCGCCGCGATCGCCGGCTGCAGGGAGAGGAAGGCGCCGGTCAGGTTGACGTCAACCTCGCTCCTCCACTCCTCCTCGCCGATCCGCTCCGCCGGCGCCACGCGGTCGACGACGCCGGCGTTGGCGACCACGGCCCCCACCGGCCCCAGCTCGCGCTCGGCCTCGGCGTAGGCCCCCCTTGCCGCCGCCCCGTCGCGGACGTCCCAGGTCAGCCCGGCGGCCTCTCCCCCCGCGGCCCGCACCGCCTCCGCTGTCTCCAGCGCGCCCGCACCGAGATCGCAGGCCGCGACGCGCCACCCCTGGCCGGCGAGGGCCAGGCTGATCGCCCTCCCGATGCCGCCGCCGGCCCCGGTCACCAGCGCGGTCTCGGAGTCGCTCACCGCCCCGCCCGGCTCAGCCCGTACCGCCGCCAGTACTTGTCGGGGATGTCCTCGGGGCGCTTGTACCAGTGCCAGACGCAGGGGTCGTGGTCGAAGTCCTCGGGCGGCCGCGACGGGTACAGCGGCAGCCCGTACCAGCGGATCGGCAGCAGCTCGTTCATGAAGGCGCAGTGGGTGCAGTAGAGGGGGAAGCCCTCGCGCCCGTAGGACCAGTCGTGGGCCGCTTCGGTGACGCCGTAGGGGTCCTCGCCCGAGTAGGCGCCGTTGCGCCACAGCCGCTGGCCCGAGCCGCAGGGGTTCATCGCGAAGGTGAACTTCTCCTCGTCCTCGGTGATCGTGAAGGCGCCCGGGTTGGGTCCGGTGCCGCTGGTCGAATGCGCGCGCCAGGTCGCCGCCAGCGCCTCCACCACCTCGCGCCGGTCGCGCTCGAGGATCTTGCCGGCGTCGCGCCGCCAGCCCCGCCGCAGCGCCTCTTCCCAGGCCTCGGCGACGCCGTCGTCGCCGAGCCTGCTCTGCACGTAGTGGACGAGGCCGAGCATCGACTCGGCCATCAGGTCGTGGAGGAAGCGCCACTCGTGCCGCATCCCCCGGCACAGCTCGAGCGCCAGCTCGGAGTCGCCGGCTTCGATCGCCTCGATCGCCCGGTCCATCGTCGGCCGCGCCAGCTGCGCCAGCTCCTCGTCGCCGAACCAGCGCTCAGCCGCCATCGCCGTCACTCCGCCGCCGGCGCTCAGCCGCCATCGAACATCTCCCTCAGCTTGAACTTCTGCACCTTCCCCGAGGGGGTCAGCGGGAACTCGTCGACGACCCGCATGTGGGCGGGGATCTTGAAGCGGGCGACGCGGCCGGTCATCTGCTCGCGCAGCTCCTGCGCGCTCAGCGAGGCGCCGTCGGCTAGCCGCACGTAGGCGGCGCAGACCTCGCCGTAGCGCTCGTCGGGGACGCCGATCACAGCGGCGTCGGCGACCGCCGGCAGTTCGCGGATCGCGTTCTCGACCTCGGCCGGATAGATGTTCTCGCCGCCGCGGATGATCATCTCCTTGGCGCGGCCGGTGATCGAGACGTAGCCGTTCTCGTCCATCCGCGCCAGGTCGCCCGAGCGCAGGAAGCCGTCGGGGCCGACCGCCGCCGCCGTCGCCTCCGCGTTGTCCCAGTAGCCGGGCATCACCATCGGGCTGCGGGTCCGGAGCTCGCCCTCGACGCCGACCGGCACCGGCTCGGCCCCGCCGGGCTCGACGATGTCGACCTCGATGTGGGGGAGCGGCGGCCCGACCGTCGTCGTCTGCAGCGCTTCGGAGTCGTCGGGCAGGGTCGCGCAGACGACGGGCGAGGCCTCGGTCATCCCGTAGGTGTTGTTGATCCCGACCCCGTAGCGCTCGATCCAGCGCCGCAGCACTTCGGGCGGCACCGGCGAGCCGCCGGTGACGACGATCTGCAGCGAGGAGAGATCGCGGCCGTCCCTGGCCACCTGCTCTTCGAGCCCGATCATCATCGTCGGCACCAGCGAGACCGAGGTGCACCCCTCCTCCTCGATCGTCCGCGCGATCCGCGCCGCGTCGAAGGTGATCGCCGGCATCTGCGCAGAGCCGGTGGCGACCGAGCCGAGCGTCGACATCACGCAGCCGCCGCAGTGGAAGTAGGGCATCGGGTTGGAGTGGCGCCCGTGCCGGGGGAGCGTCGCGCGGTGGGCGAAGAGGCGGGCGTCGTTGACGATGCCGCCGTGGGTCAGCTCGGCCCCCTTCGGGAAGCCGGTGGTGCCCGAGGTGAACTGGATCTGGGAGGTGTCCTCGGCGCGGACGGCGCGGCGCCGGCGCTCGACCTCGTCCTCGGAGACGCGGTCCCCCGACGCCAGCCACTCCTCCCACGAGGGGGCGCCCTCCTGCCCGGCCCCGATCGGCACCAGCAGCCGCACGTGGTCGAGGTCGGCGGTCGCCTGCGCCGTCATCTCCCACAGCGAGGCGCCGCGGTTCTCGGGGATCACGAAGCAGGCCGCGGCGCCGGCCTTGCCGAGCACGAACTCGACCTCGCTCGTGCGGTAGAGGGGGTTGAGGGGGACGACGATCGCGCCGGTGTAGGCGGCGCCGAACTGGAGCTCGAGCCACTCGGGGATGTTCGTCGCCCAGATCCCGAAGCGGTCGCCCTGCTCGATCCCCGAGGCGATCAGCGCCCGCGCCGTGCGCCGTGCCCGCGCCTGCAGCTCGGCGTAGGTCCAGCGCGCCGAGATGCCCATGTCCTCGTAGGCGGAGAAGACGATCGCTTCGCGGTCGGGCCAGTGCTCGGCCGCCTCGTCGAGGAGGCCGCCGACGGTGAGGTCGCGCAGCTCCGGCTCCTCGCCCGGCTCGGGGACCCAGTGGGAGATGCCCGGCGCCGCGAGCGGCATCTCAGCCCGCCCCCGCCGCCGCGCCGCGCGCCCGCGCCGGCGTCACGGGTCCAGGCGCAGCTCCTGGAAGAGAGCCTCGCCGGGGTAGGCGGTTTCGGTCGCCAGGCGCACGCCGCAGCCCGGGCAGCAGAAGTCGCGGAAGACGACCTCGTCGTCGACGAAGCGGGCGGGGTCGGGGTAGCCGGCCTTCAGCGACCGCGTCGGGCGCTCGCGCATCGCCATCCGCTCCTTCGCGTTGCCCTCCAGCGGGCCGAGGTCGGTGGCGCAGCGGAAGCACCGCAGGACCCCCGCCTCGCGGTCGACGAGATAGGCGTCGCCGAAGCTCTCGGCGCCCTCCGGCGGCGCCGCCTCCGGCACCAGCTCCTCGCGCTCGGCGCCGCACTCGCGCAGCCGTTCGAGCATGCGGCGCTCGCGCAGCTTGCGGGTCGCCTCGGCGTCGACCGCGCCGTCGTCGTCGAGCTTCACCGCGTAGAGGTCGTCGGCGGTCCGGGGGCTGACGGCGCCGGCGGCGACGTCGGCGACGACGGCCTCGGGATCGCGGGTCAGCGGGTCGCCGTAGCCGCCCGGGCCGAGCCAGTTCCAGTAGAGGACGTCGTCGTCGGCGACCGGGAAGCCGTCCGGCTTGCCGCCGAGCTCGAGCTCCGTCCCGCCGAGGGCGTCGAGGTCCTGGGGCAGCTCGCCGGCGGCGAAGCGCCGGCGCACGTCCGAGCCCTGGATCACGCGGGTGACCATGATCGAGCCGGGGTCGCCGCCGAACAGGCCCGGCGTCTTCGGGATCGCCTCGTTGGTGGCGAGGCCGAGGAGGGACTCCCCCTTGTGCGGCACGTAGGCGATCTCGCCGCCGTTGCCCGCGCGCGAGCGCCCGCCGCCGCCGGAGTCGGCGTGCTCGCGGCGGAACAGGTAGAGGATCGGCCAGTCGGCCTCGTAGGCCTCGACGTTGGGGCCGCGCCCCTCGGGGATCCAGAAGTGGCCGTTGGCGAATTCGCCGTCGCGGAAGGC
>JBLNAC010000084.1:0-6618 GCA_050259155.1 Syntrophothermus sp. | reverse complement strand
GGGCGAAGACGCCGCGCTCGAGCGCGAGCTCGCAGAGGCGCATCGCCGCCTCGGCCTCGCCGACCAGGAGCGGCACGATCTGGGTCGTTGAGGGGCCGATCGGAAGGCCCCCGGCGTTGAGGGCGTCGCGCAGCAACGCCGCGTTCTCCTGCAGGCGCGCGACGCGCCCAGGCTCGGCTTCCAGAATCTCCAGCGCCGCCGCCGCGGCGCCGACAGCGGGAGGCGGGGGGGCTGTGGAGAAGACGAACGGCCGGGCGCGGTTGAGGAGGAAGTCGATCACCTCGGGAGCCGCGCAGACGTAGGCGCCGTAGGAGCCGAGCGCCTTCCCCAGCGTGCCGACCACGACGTCGACCTCGCCGGCGAGGCCGGCGCCCGCCACCGTGCCGCGGCCGCCGGGCCCGACGGCGCCGGTGGCGTGGGCCTCGTCGATCATCAGCCGCGCTCCGTGGCGGCGGGCGACCTCGAGCAGCTGGGCGACCGGCGCGACGTCGCCGTCCATCGAGAAGACCCCGTCGCTGACGACCAGCGCCGGGCGCCCGCCCCCCGCGGCGCGCAGGCCCCAGGCGAGGTGATCGAGGTCGCCGTGGCGATAGACGAAGGTCTCGGCGCGGGCGAGGCGGCAGCCGTCGATGATGCTCGCGTGGTTCAGCTCGTCGGAGAAGACGATCTCGCCGCGCCCCGCCAGCGCCGCGATCGTGCCGGTGTTGGCGAGGTAGCCGGAGCCGAAGAGGAGCGCGGCGGGGTAGCCGGTGAACCCCGCGAGCCGGGCCTCGAGCTCGCGGTGGGGCTCCATGTCGCCGGAGATCAACCGCGAAGCCCCGGCTCCGGCTCCCCATCGCAGCGCCGCCTCCGCGGCCGCCTCGCGTACCCTCGGCGCGTCGGCGAGGCCGAGGTAGTTGTTCGAGCAGAGGAGCAGGACCCGGCGGCCGTCGAGGAAGACCTCGGGCCCCTGCGGCCCTTCGACTAGTCGCAGCCGCCTGTGCAGGCCCCTCTCACGGAGGTCGTCGATGGCGGCGGCGACGTCGGTCACGCGCCGGCCGCGGCCGCCGGCTTCCGCTTCTTCACGACCCGGAGCTGGGTCGAGGGATCCCAGAACCTGGCTTCGTCCTGATGGTCGACCAGGTGCTCCGTGGGTGTCTCCGGCGTCTCGCCCTCGAGCCAGCCGGAGCGGTTGTCGGGGCGCGGGTTGGCCCCGTTGTCGGGCTGGCGGGTGACGTTCAGCCCCAGCTCCTCGAACATCGCCCGGTCCTCGGCCGGCTCGGCCCCGAGCGTGGTCAGGAAGTTGCCCATCATCACCCCGTTGAGGCCGGCCTTGACGGCGAGTTTGTGCAGGCTGCCGAGATTCTCGACGCGACCGCCGCAGAGCCGGAACAGCGCTCCGGGGATGATCAGGCGGAAGATCGCGATCCACTTCACGACCTCCCAGGGGTCCATCGTCGTGCGGTCGCCGAACTTCGTGCCCTGCTTGGGGATCAGCAGGTTGATCGGAACCGAGGTCGGATTGATCTCGGAGAGCTCGAAGGCCATCTCCACCCGCTGGCGCTCGCTCTCGCCGAGATTGAGGATGCCGCCGACGCAGGTCTCCAGCCCGGCCTCCTTGACCGCCGCGATCGTCCGCAGCCGGCCCTCGTAGCGGACGGTGGTCGAGACCTCCGGGTAGTAGGAGCGGGCCGACTCGACGTTGTGGTGGACGCGCTGCACGCCCGCCTCCTTCAGCGCCCTGGCGCGCTCGACCGACATGTGGCCGATCGAGATGCAGCGCTTGAGGTTGGTCTCCTTGGCGACGAGTTCGGCGCCGGCGAGAATTTTCTGGAAGTCCCGTTTGGAGAGGCCCTGGCCCTGGGTCACCATGCAGAACCGGTGGGCGCCCGCCGCCTCCGCCGCCTTCGCGTGTTCGAGGATCTGCTCGGGCTCCATCATCGCGTGCATCGGCGTGTCGGCCTCGGCGTAGCGCGACTGCGCGCAGAAGCCGCAGTCCTCCGAGCAGCCGCCCGACTTGGCGTTGACGAGCGAGCACATGTCGGTCGAGTCGCCGAAGTTCTCGACGCGGACCTCCCAGGCCCGTTCGACGAGGGCTTCGATCTCCTCGTGGTCGCTCAGCTCGCCGTAGGCGAGGGCCTCTTCGAAGCTGATCAGGGACGGCATCGGATCGCCGCAGTCTATTCGCCCCGATCCCGGGCGTAGGATCGCCCTATGGAGCGAGCGACAACCCGGCGTCGCCGTCGCCTCGCGCTCGGGACGCTGATCGGGCTTGCCGCCTGTGCCTTCGGCGCCGGCGCCGGCCTCGGCAAGGGGGGCGCCGAGCGGCCTTCGGTCGCGAGCACGCTGCCCCTGCGCGAGCTCGCGGGCGAGCGCCTGCTGGCGGGCGTGAGCGGCACCGGGATGACGCCGGAGCTGCGCGCGGCGATCCGCCGCGGCGACCTCGCCGGGGTGATCCTCTTCGCCGACAGCTTTCCGACCCGCGCCGCAGGCCGCCGCCTGATCGCCCGGCTGCAGGGGATCCGGCGGCCGCGGCGGCTGCGGGACCCGCTGCTGATCATGGTCGACCAGGAGGGCGGCCAGGTGAAGCGGGTGAGCGGGGCGCCCACCGCGTCTGCGGCGCAGATGGGCACCCGGGGCGCCGCCTTCAGTCGCAGGCAGGGTCGCCGCACGGCGCGCAACCTCCGCAACGTCGGCGTCAATGTCGACCTCGCCCCGGTCCTCGACGTGGGGCGCCCGGGCGGCGCCATCGCCGCCACCGAACGCTCCTTCGGCGCCACCCCGCGGCGGGTCGCCGCGGCCGCGGTTCCCTTCGCCGAAGCGCTGCAGGCGGGAGGCGTGGCTGCGACCGGGAAGCACTTCCCGGGCCTCGGCGCCGCGCGCCTCAACACCGACTACGCCGTGCAGCGCATCCGTCTCTCGCGGCAGCGGCTGCGGGCGGTCGACGAGGCGCCCTACCGGCGCTTCATCGCCGCCGGCGGGGAGATGGTGATGCTGAGTACCGCGATCTACCCCGCCTTCTCGAGCCGGCCCGCGGCCTTCGCGCGGCCGATCGCCACCGGCGAGCTGCGGGGCCGGCTCGGGTTCGACGGCGTCTCGGTCACCGACGCCCTCGAAACCGCCTCCGTCAGGGCCTTCGGCGGCCCGGCGCGGGCCGGGGTGGCCGCCGTCCGCGCCGGCACCGACCTGCTCCTCTACACCGAGCTCGACTCGGCGGCCGCGGCGCGCCGGGCGCTGGTGCGCAAGCTGCGCGCCGGCCGCCTCGACCGCGGCGAATTCGAGGCCTCGGCGCAGCGGGTCCTCGACCTGCGGGCGCGGCTCGGGCGCTGAGGCGCGGCCGCGCCTACGCGTCGGGCGCCGCGGCCAGGGACTCCCACAGGTAGATGGAGGCGAGGCTGCGGTGCGGGCGCCACGGCTCGCCGATCTCGAGCACGCGCTCCGGGGTGGGCAGCTCCTCCAGCCGGTACTCGAGCTGGATCGCCCTGCGGATCCCCAGGTCGCCGCCGGAGAGGACGTCTGGACGCCGCAGGTGGAAGATGAGGAACATCTCCGCGGTCCAGCGGCCGAGGCCGCGGACGGCGACGATCTCCTCGATCACCTCCTCGTCGCCCAGCTCGTCGAGGCGCTCGAGCTCGAGCTCGCCGCCGAGCACGTGGCGGGCGAGGTCGCGGACGTATTCGACCTTGCGGCCGGAGAGCCCCGCGCCCCGCAGCTCCTCCTCGTCGGCGTCGAGCAGCTGCTCGGGGCCGGGCGTGGCGCCGCCGAAGATCTCCACCACCCGCAGGTAGATCGTCCGCGCCGCCTTGGTCGAGAGCTGCTGCCCGACGATCGCGCGCAGCAGCGCCCCGTAGGCGTCCGCCGGCCGCTCCTCGCCGCGGCGCTCCAGGCGGGTCGCCAGGTCGATCTCGCCGACGCGGTCGATCAGGGACCCCATCGTCGGGTCCGCGGCGGCGAGGGCCGTCCGCGCCTCGGCGCTCACCGCCCGGTCCACTCGGGTGGGCGCTTCTCGGCGAAGGCCCGGATCCCCTCGCGGAGGTCGGCGGAGGAGAAGCACGACTCGCGCAGGGCGACCAGGCCGGCCACCTGCTGCTCGCTCAGCACCGGCGAGGCGTTCAGCAGGTCGATCGCCGACTTGTTGCCGCGCATCGAGAGCGGCGCGTTGGCGGCGATCTCGGCCGCCAGACGCACCGCCTCGCCGCCGAGGCGGTCGTCGTCGACGACCTCGTTGACGAGCCCGATCCGCTCGGCGCGCGGGGCGGCGAGGTTGCGCCCGGTGAGGAAAAGCTCCTTGGTCCGGGCGAGGCCGACGACGTCGAGGAACTTGCGCAGCCCGGTGTGTCCGTAGATCAGGCCGAGCTTCGCCGGCGGCATCCCCAGCTGGGCGCCGGCGGCGCAGATCCGCAGGTCGCAGGTGATCGCCAGCTCGAGGCCGCCGCCAAGGCAGTGGCCGTTGATCGCCGCCACCGTCGGCCAGGGATGGCTCGCGATCGCCTCCATCGCGGCGTGGAAGGGATGGGCCACGAGGGCCTCGGCGTCGCGCTCGAATGTGTCCTCGGGGATCGCGGCGATGTCGTAGCCCGCGGAGAACACCGGCGGCGCGCCGGTGATCAGGACGCAGCGGGTCTCGATCCCGCGGTCGAGCCGCGGCAGCGTCTCGGCGATCGCGTCGAGGATCTCGTGGTCGAGCGCGTTGCGGCGCTCCGGGTTGCAGATCCGCAGCCGGGCGACCGCATCCGCCGGCCGGTCGAGCTCGAGCTTGCCCCCCGCGAGCTGCTCGGTCACCAGGTCCTACTCCAGGACCACGAGGACATCGCCTTCGCTCACCGACTGGCCCTCCTCGCAGCGGATCTCCTTGACGGTGCCGTCCTCTTCGGACTCGACCGGGATCTCCATCTTCATCGACTCGAGGATGACGACGGTGTCGCCGTCGGACACCTCGTCGCCGACCGCGACCTCGATTTTCCACACGTTGCCGGTGATGTGAGCCTCGATGTCTGCCATGGGCGGGGACAATACCCGCCTCGCGGGAGGGAGAATGGCTGGCGATGACGGTCGAAGAGGGCAGCGATCTGGCGGTGATCGTCGCCGCCCGCAACGAGGCGGACCGGATCGGGGCGACCGTCGGTGCCCTCCGCGGCGCCTTTCCAGGCGCGTCGGTCTGGGTCGGCGACGACGCGTCGGAAGACGGCACCGGGGAGGCGGCCCTTGCCGCGGGCGCCCAGGTCGTCAGCCGGCGCCGCCCCCACGGCAAGGGCGCCAACGTGACCGCGGCGGCCGAGGCTGCGCTCAGCGCCGAGCCGGCGCCGCGCCTGGTGCTGCTCTGCGACGGCGACCTCGCCGGGTCGGCGGCGCGGCTGTCGCCGCTGGTGGCCGCGGTCGCGGCGGGGGAGTGCGACCTGGCGGTGGCTTCCTTCAGTCGCCGGGTGGGGGGCGGCTTCGGGATCGCCCTGGGGTTCGGCCGCTGGGCTGTGCGCCGCCTCTGCGGCGCCGAGGTGGAGGCGCCGATCTCCGGCCAGCGGGCGCTGGGCGTCGAGACGCTGCGTGCGACCCTTCCCTTCGCAGGTGGCTTCGGGATGGAGATCGGGATGACCGTCGACGCGGTCCGCGCCGGCTACCGCCTGCGCGAGTACGAGCTCGACCTCGAGCACCGGGCGACCGGCCGGGACGCGGCCGGCTTCCTGCACCGCGGGCGCCAGCTCTGGGACTTCCTGCGCGTCTACGCGTCGCGGGCGGGGGGGAGGCGGCCGCGGTGATCCTCGCCATCGACCAGGGCACCACCGGGACGACGTGCCTCCTCTTCGACGGCGAGGGACGCCTCGCCGGGCGCGCCTACTCCGAGTTCGGCCAGCACTTCCCGCGGCCCGGCTGGGTCGAGCACGACGCGAGCGAGATCTGGGAGGTCACCCGCGCCGTCGCCGCTGCGGCGATCGCCGACGCCGGCATCGGGGGGCACGAGCTGACCGCGATCGGGATCACCAACCAGCGCGAGACCGTCGTCGCCTGGGACCCGGTCAGCGGCGAGCCCCTGCACCGCGCGCTCGTCTGGCAGGACCGGCGCACCGCCGACCGCTGCCAGGAGCTGCGGGAGGCGGGCCGCGAACCGCTCGTCCGCGAGCGGACCGGGCTGACGATCGACCCCTATTTCTCCGCGAGCAAGATCGAGTGGCTGCTGCGCAACGCGGCCGGTGCGGAGCGGGCCGTCTTCGGCACGATCGACTCCTGGCTGCTGTTCAAGCTGACCGGCAACCACGTCACCGACTACTCCAACGCGGCGCGGACGATGCTGTTCGACATCCGGCGCCTCGAATGGGACCCGGAGCTGTGCGACCTGTTCGGGATCGACCCCGGGCGGCTGCCGCGGCCGCTGCCGTCGGCCCACGTCTTCGGCACCACCGCCGAGTTCGGCGGCGAGGTCCCGGTCGCGGGCGTCGCCGGCGATCAGCAGGCGGCTCTCTTCGGGCAGGCCTGCGACCGACCCGGCCTCGCAAAGAACACGTACGGCACCGGCTGCTTTCTTCTCCTCAATACGGGGGCGCGCGCCGTCGCCTCGAAGAACCGGCTCCTCACGACCGTCGCCTGGGACCTCGGGGCCGGACGGACGTACGGGCTCGAGGGCAGCGTCTTCATCGCGGGCGCCGC
>JBLNAC010000083.1:0-13306 GCA_050259155.1 Syntrophothermus sp. | reverse complement strand
CCTCGCTCACGGGCCGCCCGATGATGTCCTCGTCGGTCAGCCCGGTCAGCTCGTAGCTGCCCTTGCCGGCGTCCAGCACCCGGCCCTGCTGATCGCAGACGAAGAACGCCGCGTTGGGCGCCGGGTAGTAGTCGTCGAGCAGTTCGAAGACGAACCCGAAGCCGCACTTCGAGCACCCTTTCGGGCGGGTGCTGAAGCCGGCCGTGCGGTCGCTCCCGGATTCCCGATGGCCGCAGTTCGGGCAGATGAAGAACGCCATTCCCGGGAAGGCTAGACGAGCCGGGGTCAGAACAGGCTCGCCGCGCCCTCGGGAGCCGCGATCCCGAGGTGATCGTAGGCGCGGCTGGTGAGGACGCGGCCGCGCGGCGTCCGCTTCAGCAGGCCCTGCTGGAGCAGGAACGGCTCGAGGACGTCCTCGATCGTGTCGGGCTCCTCTCCGATCGCGATCGCCAGCGTCGAGAGGCCCACGGGGCCGCCGCCGAACTTCGTCGCGACCGTGTCGAGCAGGGCGCGGTCGGAGCGGTCGAGGCCGGCGGAGTCGACCTCGAGCATCTCCAGCGCGTCGGCCGCGACCGCGGCCCCGATCGCCCCCGTGCCCTTCACCTCGGCGAAGTCGCGGACCCGCTTCAGGGGCGGTTGGCGACCCGCGGCGTGCCGCGAGAGCGGGAGGCGATCGTGTGGGCGCCATCGGCGTCGATCTCGACCTCGAGGATCCGCGCCGAGCGCTCGACGATCAGCGCCAGATGCTCCTCGTCGTAGTGCTCCAGCCGGTGTGAGACGCCGAAGCGGTCGCGCAGCGGCGTCGTCAGCAGGCCGGCCCTGGTCGTCGCCCCGACCAGCGTGAACGGCGGCAGCGGCAGCGTCACGGTGCGGGCGCCGGCGCCCTGGCCCAGCACCACCGGCAGCTCGCCGTCCTCCATCGCCGGGTAGAGCGTCTCCTCGACGGCCCGGCCGAGCCGGTGGATCTCGTCGATGAAGAAGACCGAACCCGGCTCCAGCGCGGTGAGGAACGAGGCGACGTCGGCCTTGCGCTCGAGCGCCGGCCCCGCCGTCTGGACCATCGGCACCCCCAGCTCGGAGGCGACGATGTGGGCGAGCGAGGTCTTGCCGAGGCCGGGCGGGCCGGCGAGGAGGACGTGGTCGAGGGGCTCGCCGCGCCGCCGCGCCGCCTCGATGAAGATCGCCAGCTGCTCGGTCACCTGCCGCTGGTTGACGAAGTCGGCGAGGGTCGGCGGCCGCAGCGAGCGGTCGAGCTCCTCGTCGCGGCCCTCGGCGTCCGCGCGCGCGTCGTGGATGCGGATGTCCTCGACGCCAGGGGTCCTGATCGGCTCGCGCCCGCTCATCGCGCCGAGCCCGCCTTCCTCAGGGCGCCTGCCAGCAGCTCCTGCGGATCGTCGCCGGCGATGCCGTCCAGCAGCTGCTCGGCCTCCAGCGGCGCGTAGCCGAGGTTGACGAGCCCGTCGCGGGCCAGCGCACGGGCGTCGCCGCCCCCGTCCGGCAGCGCCGCCGCCACACCCTCCTCGAGCGCGCCCGCCACCTTCTCGCGCAGCTCGACGATGATCCGCTCGGAGGTCCGCTTCCCGATCCCCGGCACCACCTGGAAGCGCTTCGCGTCGCCGGCGGCGATCGCCTGCAGGAGAGCGCGGGCGCTGCCCCCCGAGAGGGCGGCGATCGCGACCTTGGGTCCGACGCCGCTGACCGAGATCAGCATCCGGAAGAGGTCGCGCTCCTCCTCGGAGGCGAAGCCGAAGAGGGCGAGCGAGTCCTCGCGGGCGATCAGCTCGGCGTGCAGGAAGGCCTCGCTGCCGGCGGCGGGGACCGCCTTCAGCGTCTCGGCCGAGACGGCGAGCCGGTAGCCGACGCCGCCGGCGTCGATCACGACGTGATCGGCGCGCCGCACCATGACCTCGCCCCGCACCGCGGCGATCATCCGGCGATCCGCTCCGCAGCCCCGGCCGTGGCCTCGGCGACGGCCTGCCGCCTGCCGCTGCCGCCGCCATGGCAGATCGCCACCGCGAGGGCGTCGGCGGCGTGGTCCGGCGTGGGCGGCTCGGGCAGGCCGAGCAGGGTGCCGACCATCCGCTGCACCTGCCCCTTGCCGGCGCCGCCGGAGCCGCAGACGGCCATCTTGATCGCCTGCGGCGTGTAGGCGAAGCAACGCACGCCGGCCTGGGCGGCGGTCAGCATCGCGATCCCGGTCGCCTGGCCCACGGCCATCGCCGAGCGGACGTTCCTGCCGAAGTAGACCTCCTCGATCGCCACCGCCTTCGGCTCGTGCCAGGCGATCAGCTCGCCGAGAGCGGCGTGGATCCTCTCCAGGCGGCGCTCCATCGGCTGCCCGGAGGACGTCTCGACGACCCCGCCGTCCAGCGCGACCATGCGGCTGCCCTCGACGCGGACGATGCCGAAGCCGAGGTTCGCTGCGCCGGGGTCGATCCCCATCACCACCTGCATGGGTAGTGATTCTGGAAAAGAGCTCGGATGCCTTCCGGCGGCTCAGGCCGCCGCGAGCTTCTCGAGGACGTCCTCGGGGATGTCGAAGTTGGCCTCGACCTCGTCGACGTCGTCCTGGTCTTCCAGCTCGTCGATCAGCTTCAGCAGGCGCTCGGCGTCGTGGCCCTTCACCTCGACGGTGCTCTTCGGCTCACTGACGAGGCCGGCCGAGACGTACTCCACGCCGGAGGACTCGAGCGCCTCGCGCACCGCCGTCAGGTCCGCCGGCTCGCAGATCACCCGCAGCTGGTCGCCTTCCTCGCGCACGTCCTCGGCGCCGGCGTCGATCGCGGCGATCAGGTCGTCCTCGCCGTAGCGGCCCGCGTCGACGGCGATCGAGCCTTTCTTCTCGAAGATCCAGGCGACCGAGCCGGGCTCGCCGAGGTTGCCGCCGTGCTTCGAGAAGGCGTGGCGGATCTCGGCGCTGGCGCGGTTGCGGTTGTCGGTCAGAGCCTCGACCAGGACCGCGACGCCGGCCGGGCCGTAGCCCTCGTAGAGGATCCGTTCGATCGCCGCGCTGTCGGATCCGGCACCGGTGCCGACGTCGATCGCCTTCTGGATCTTGTCCTTCGGCATCGACGCTTCTTTGGCCTTCTGGATCGCCGTCGCCAGCGACGGATTGCCGCTCGGGTCTCCGCCCCCGTCGCGGGCGGCGACGGTGATCGCCCGCGCCAGCTTGCTGAAGAGCTTGCCGCGTTTGGCGTCGGCGGCGCCCTTCTTGTGTTTGATCGAGTGCCACTTCGAGTGTCCGGACATCTGGATGTCATTCTATTTCCCAGGCCATGGACGAGAAGACGACCGACAGGTCAGACCGTGTCCGGGGCGTGGCCGCCGGCGTCGTCTTCGTGGCGATGCTGCTCGCCGCGTTCTCGCTGTGGACCGCCATCCCGCTGAGCTGGGTCTACATCGGCTCGAAGGTCTCCCACACCCAGTTCCCCAGCAGCGGGCCCTACGCCGTCGTCGCCGTCGGCATCATCGCCTCGGTGCTGGTCGTCGCCTGGCTGATCGGACGGCTCAACCGCCTCTACATCAGGATCACCGGCACCAACCGGCTCGGGCCGATGCGCCCGACCTGGCTGCGCAGCATGCGCGACACGGCGCCGGTCCGCGGCTCGGTGACGGTGGTCGAGGCGTGCCTGATGGCGTCGGTGATGCTGGCCGCGCTGGCGCTCACCGTCTGGTTCTTCCTGCTCGCGGGGTCGCCGCTGCCGAACCAGTAGCCCCGGCCCGGCGCCCGGATGAGCGGGCCGCCGGTCAGACGACGAAGCGGCCGTCCTCCTGCATCACGACGCCGTCCACTTCGATCCTCCCGCCGAGGCGGAGGTCGCAGACGAGGTCGGTGTGGACCGCCGACTCGTTGACGCCGCCGGACTCGGGGTAGCTGGCGCCGACCGCCAGGTGGACGGTGCCGCCGAGCTTCTCGTCGAGCAGGACCTCGCGGGTGCCGCGGTCGATGCCGTAGTTGGTGCCGATCCCGAGCTCGCCCAGGGTGCGGGCGCCGGCATCGGTGTCGAGCAGCTTCAGGAGGTACTCCTCGCCGCGCTCGGCGCTGGCCTCGACGATCCTGCCGGCCTCGAACCGCAGCCGCACGCCCGACACCTCGCGTCCGCCGATCACCGCCGGCAGGTGGAAGCTGACCTCGCCCTCGACGGAGTCCTCGACCGGGCCGGTGAAGAACTCGCCGTCGGGCATGTTGTGGCGGCCGTCGCAGGGGATGAACTTGCGGCCGGCGATCCCGAGCCGGATGTCGGTCCCGGGCCCGACGACGCGAACCTCCTCATGTCCCTCGATCCACTCCGCCAGCCGCACCGTCTCGGCCGAGGCCCGCTTCCAGGCGGCGACGGGGTCCTCGGAGTCGGCGAGGCAAGCCGCGTAGTAGAAGTCCTCGTAGTCGGAGAGGCTCATCTCCGCCTCCGAGGCGTAGGCGCTGGTCGGGAACAGCGTGTAGCACCAGCGCAGCGTCCCCTCGGCCGCGCGCTTCATCGCCCGCCTCATCAGGTCGCCGGTCGCCGACTGGCGCAACGTCTGGCGCTCGGGCGCGACCCCGGAGAGCTCCCTGGTGTTGGTGCTCGCCCCGATCGCGATCCGCACGTCGACGTTGTCGGCGACCCATTCGGCGAAGGGCGAGATCCATTCCAGCTGGAGGTCGGAGGCGTGCTTGAAGTAGGCCGCGATCTGGCCGTCGAGGGCGACGTTCATCACCGGGTGGCCTCCCGCCTGGAGCACCTCCTCGTAGACGGCGAGCAGCAGCGGCGCCGCCGCGGTCTCGCCGTCGATCGAGACCACGTCCCCCTCCTTCACGCCGGTCGAGTAACCCACCAGGATCCTCGCCAGCGCCTTCGTCCGCGGGTCGCCGCTGGTCATCGCCTCGCCTCCTCCTGCTCGCTCGCCCGGCGCTCGCCGGCGCCGGTGATCATCGCCATGAAGACCGCGTGGAAGCGCGGGTCGTCGGTCAGCTCGGGGTGGAAGGCGGAGGCCAGGACCGAGCCGTCGCGGACCGCGACCGGGTGGCCGTCGAAGCTGGCCAGGACCTCGACCCCTGCTCCCACCCGCTCCAGCCAGGGGGCGCGGATGAAGACCGCCCGCAGCGGCTCGTCCCCGATCCCCTCGATCTCGAGGTCCGCCTCGAAGCTCTGCAGCTGGCGGCCGAAGGCGTTTCGCCGCGCGGTCGCGTCGAGGAATCCGAGGTGCTCGGAGTCGCAGACGATCAGCCCGGCGCAGGTGCCGAGGATCGGCCGGCCCGCCTCGTGGTGCGCGCGCAGGGCCGGCTCGAGCCCGCCGGCCGCGATCCCCTTCGCGATCGTCGTGCTCTCGCCGCCGGGGATCACGAGCCCGTCCAGGCCCCGCAGCTGCTCGGGGGTGCGGACCTCGCCGGCGTCGGCGCCGAGCCGGCGCAGCGTCCGGACGTGGGCGTCGAAGCCCCCCTGCAGCGCTAGGACCCCGACCCTCAGGTCAGGCTCCGCGGTTCTGGAGCAGCGCGTCTTCGGCCGCGAGCGCGCCGATCTCGAGGCCCGGCATCGCCTCGCCGAGGCCGATCGAGGCGGCGGCGACCCGCTCGGGGTCGTCGTAGTGCGTCGTCGCCTCGACGATCGCCTTGGCCCGCCGCGCCGGGTCCGAGCTCTTGAAGATGCCCGAGCCGACGAAGTTCCCCTCCGCGCCGAGCTGCATCATCAGCGCCGCGTCGGCCGGAGTCGCGATCCCGCCGGCGCAGAACAGGGGCACCGGCAGCCGTCCCGCCGAGGCCACCTCCTGCACCACCTCCAGCGGCGAGCGCAGCTCTTTGGCGGCCGCCGAGAGCTCCTCGGGGCGCAGGTTGGAGAGCCACTTGATCCCGGAGACGATCTCGCGCATGTGGCGGACCGCCTCGACCACGTTGCCGGTGCCGGCCTCGCCCTTGGAGCGGATCATCGCCGCCCCCTCGCCGATCCGCCGCAGCGCCTCGCCGAGGTTGGTCGCGCCGCAGACGAAGGGCACCTCGAAGGCGAGCTTGTCGATGTGGTTGGCCTCGTCGGCGGGGGTCAGGACCTCGGACTCGTCGATGTAGTCGACCTCGAGCGCCTGCAGGACCTGGGCCTCGGCGAAGTGCCCGATCCGGGCCTTGGCCATGACCGGGATCGTCACCGCCTCCTGGATCCCCTTGATCATCGCCGGGTCGGACATCCGGGCGACGCCGCCGTCGCGGCGGATGTCGGCGGGGACGCGCTCCAGCGCCATCACCGCGCAGGCGCCCGCCTCCTCGGCGATCTTCGCCTCCGCGGGGGTGACGACGTCCATGATGACGCCGCCTTTCAACATCTCCGCCAGGCCGGTCTTCAGCCGGAAGGTCGCTCGCTCAGCCATACGGCCCCATTCTAGGGGGACGGCGCGGCCGCCCGGCGGCACGGCCGGCCGCGGACGGGCCTGCCCCTACTTCAGCTTGTAGGCGCGGATGCGGTCTTTGTGGGCGGCTTCGTCGCGCGCGTAGAGCCCGTGCGCCAGCGCCTGCACGAGCGCCATCAGGGCGGTGCTCGAGCGGGTGAAGGAGGGGCTGTTGGAGGAGAAGTACAGGGTCATCTCGGCGTGCTCGCCGACCTCCGACATCGTCGCGTCGGAGATCGCCAGGGTGCGGGCGCCGCGGTGGAGGGCGAGCTTCATCGCCCGCAGCAGCAGCGGGTGGGCGCGGCCGGCCGAGAGGGTGATGACCAGCGTCTCCTCGTCGATCCGACCCAGCCGCTGCAGCGACTCGCCGCCGGTCGAGGCGACGATCTCGGCGCGGATGTCGAGCAGGCTGAGCGTGTGCCGCAGGTAGCTGGCGAAGAAGGCCATCTGGTCGACTCCGACGATCACGATCCGCTGCGCCGTGGCGAGCGCCGAGACCGATTGGTCGATCTGCTCGCTGGTCAGCTTCCGCGCGGTTTCCTCGAGGTTCGCGTAGTCGGCGCCGAGCGACGCCTCGAGCTCGGAGTGGTCGAAGGAGAAGAGGGCGCCGCCGCCGGGGCTTCCCGCGCTCGCGATCGTCGTCCGGTACTCCTCGATCGCCGCCTGCTGCAGCTCCGGGTAGCCCTCGAAACCGAGGGCCTGGGAGAAGCGCACCACCGTCGAAGACGAGGTGCTCGCTCTCCGCGCCAGCTCCTCGGCGGTGAGGAAGGCTGCCTCGTCGAGGTGGTCGACTATGTACCGGGCAACGTCTTTCTGCGAGCGCGAGAACTCGTCGAAGCGCTCCTGGATGTAGTCGGAAAGGCTCTTGAGCTGGGGGGACTGCGTCGCGGTCTTGGTCACGGCGGTCAGATTCGCCGAGCCCGTCGCATTCCCTTCTGGGAAACTCGCAAGTGATGACGCTCGAGCGGTTGCTCCGCCTCACCAACGCAGGCATGATCGGCTTCGACCTGGCCCTCGGCAGCGCCGCGATCGCCGCCCCGGCGGCGACCCTGCGCGCCCTCGGGCACGACGAGCCCTCCCCCGACGCCAGACATCTGTTCCGCCGCTGCGGCCCGATCTGGCTCACCTTCGCCGCCGCCCACGCCGTCGCCGCGCGTCGCGGTCGCCCCGGCGACTGGCAGGCGCTCGCCTGGCTGCGGGCGACCGAGATCGCGACCGATGCGCTGTGGTCCGCCTCGCCGGCGGTCAGCCGGCCGGGGGCGAAGGCGGGGCTGCGGCTGGCGGGCGTCGCCAACCTCGCGATGGCCGCGGGGTTCGCCTGGATGGCGAGGCGTTGAGATGGCCGGGTTCGAGGGCCTGCCCAGCAGCCGCTGGTCGCTGCGCGGTCTCAACGAGGAAGGCGACGAGGCCTGGCTGATCCGCGGCATCGCCCGCAAGCTCTACCGCTGCCCGGGGTGCCACGGCGAGGTCGAGGTCGGGGACGAGCACACGATCGTCCAGTTCGTGCGCCGGCTCGGCGGCACCGACCACCATCACTGGCACCGCCGCTGCGCCGAAGAGCTGCTGGTCCCCGAGCTGACGCACCTGAAGCGCGTCCCCGCCTCGGAGTCCAGTCAGTCGCGGCTGGAAGAGCGGGGCCGGGTCAAGTCCGGGCGCAGGCGCCGCTGAATTGCCCAGGCGCCTGGCCACCACCTTCCTCCGGATCTGGCGGACCTACCTCCGCTGGGCGCCGAGCCTGCTGTCGCTGGCGCTGATCGTGTTCCTCCCGCTCGGCCTGCTCGACGCCCTCGCCCACCAGGTCGACCTCGACGCGCTCGACCTGACCAGCGGCATCAAGATCGCCGCCTTCGTGCTCGCCGTCGGCGCGGTCACGACCACCGGGCTGCTCGGCGAGGTCTTCTTCAGCGGCGCCGTCGCCGTATCGCTCACCCACCCCGAGCACGAACGCCCGCCGCCGCTGACCCACATCGCGCGCCGGCTCAGATACCGCCGCCTGATCGCCGTCGACATCGTCTACGTCTTCCTCGTCGCCGCCGGGCTGGTGCTGCTGGTCGTTCCCGGCGTCCTCGTCTTCGTCTGGCTCGGGCTCGCAGGGCCGATCGTCGAGCACGAGGAGCGGACGGTCCGCGGCGCCCTCGCGCGCAGCTGCCGGCTGGTGCGGGGCAACGCCTGGTTCGTCTTCTGGGTCCTGGTTCCGATCGAGGTGGTCGGCGACGCGATCGGCCAGGCGGTCGCCGCCGGCGTCCACTCCATCTTCGGCGACACCTTCGTCGCCTCCTGGCTGGCGGAGGCCGGCTCGAACATCGTCCTCTCGCCCTTCTTCGCGGTGGCCGCGGTGCTGCTGACGATCGAGCTGATCCACCTCAAGGACGGCGAGGGGCCGCGGCTAAACTCGGGCCCGGCCCACGCATGACCACCGCCTCGATCTTCTCCGACTTCTGGAGCAACCTCGTCGAGAACGAAGAGCAGGGGCTGTTCCTGGTCCTCGTCGGGTTCATCGGCTCCTTCGCCTTCATCCGCATGAGCACCCGGCTGATGCGCAGCCCGAAGGTGCCCTGGTGGCCCGGCAGCGTCGTCAGCGACAGCGGCGTCCACCTCCACCACCTCGTGTTCGGGATCGTGACGATGATGATCGCCGGGGCGCTCGGCTTCCTCTCCTTCGGCCGCAGCCCGACGACCGAGATCTGCGCCGTCTTCTTCGGCATCGGCGCGGGGCTGACGATCGACGAGTTCGCCCTCTGGGTCCACCTCGACGACGTCTACTGGGCGGAGGAGGGACGCAGCTCGATCGACGCCACCGTGATCGCCGCCGCCGGGATGCTGCTGGTCCTGCTCGGCTTCAGCCCGCTCGCGTTCCACACGGACTCCGCCGCCGCGGTGATCGGGAGCATCGTCAGCGCCGCCCTGCTCTTCAGCTGGGTCGCGATCTGCTTCGCCAAGGGGCGGATCCTGCACGGCACCATCGGCTTCTTCATCTTCCCGATCGCGATCTACGGCGCCTGCCGGATCGGCAAGCCGCGCTCGGCCTGGGCGCGCCGCCGCTACGGGCAGCGCCGCCCGCAGAAGCAGGCCAAGGCGGAGGAGCGCTTCCGACCCGACCGCCGCACCGAGCGCTTCAAGAACGCCTTTCGCGACATCGTCGGCGGCAAGCCCAACGAGGGCGTGGCCGCGGTCCGCGACGAGGCGTTCGCCGCCACCCGCGAGGCGAGCGAAGAAGTCCGACAGCGGGCCGAACGCGTGGCCCAGGCCGCCGACCCGAGCCGCCGTCGCGAGGACTGACGGCTCACTCCCCCATCGCCTTGATCACCACCCGCTTGGGGCGGCCGCCGTCGAACTCGCAGTAGAACACCTGCTGCCAGGGGCCGAGGTCGAGCCGGCCCGCGGTGACGGGGACGATCGCCTGGTGATGGACGAGCAGGTTCTTCAGGTGGGCGTCGCCGTTGTCCTCGCCGCCGCGATGGTGACGGTAGTCGCCGCCCTCGGGCAGCAGCTCCTCGGCCACCCGGCTCGCCGGCGGCGTCCAGCTGGGCGGCGCCAGCTTGTCGAGCCATTCCATCACGTCCTCGTGCAGCCCCGGCTCATCGTCGTTGACCCAGATCCCGGCGGTGATGTGCATCGCCGAGGCCAGCACCATCCCCTCCGCGATGCCGGCCTCGTCGACCACCGCCTGCACCTCCTCGGTGATCCGGATCAGCTCGCGGCGGTTGCGCGTGTCGAAGGTGAGATGGCGGGTGGCCGTCCGCATCGTCATCGGCTTGGCTGGCTGCAGACCCTGAATCCGATCTCGTCGGCGAGGAGTTCGCGTTCAGGTTCGGATTCGTTCCGCTTGGCGTACGCGGCCTGGTAGGACGCTTCGTCGCCGGTTTTCGCCGCGGCGACGGCGTCCCTGTCCCAGCGGGCGACCCGGCGACGCGACGCGAGGTATTCGTCGAACGCCTGCGCCTCCGCCTTCGGCGGCACCAGCGCCTCGAGCTGTTCGACCTGCCTGCTCGAGATGCCGGCCAGGGTTTCGGCGAAGGCGACGTCGGGTACCACTTCGGCCGTTTCCCGCCCCGCCTTTTCCAGGGCGGCCACGTAGGCGGCCTTCGCCTCTTCGCAGCTCCTGTCGGCCCTGGCGATCAGCTCGCCTCTCGAGAGCGGCGCCGGTTCGGCCTTCGGCTTCGCCTGCCCCTTCCCCGCCGCCTTCGCTGCGCCGGCTTCCGATCCCGAGGCGGTCGTCGCCCCGGCGCCGGTGGCACTCCCCCCGCCGCCGCCCGAGGTCAGGACGATGGCCAGCACCACGGCGGCGGCGATGGCGAGGCCGCCGGCGAGGAGCGCAAGCGCCGGGCTGGAGCCGCGCCCGCCGGATTCGGGGCGGGTCTCGGCGGTCGGGCCGGGCCGCGCCTCGGCGGTGGGATCCCGGCTCGCTGCGGCGGCGGGACCTGGCCCGGCGGTTCGATCGGCGGCCGATTCGGCGGTGGCGGCCGCAGGGGCGACGGTCTCGGTCTCGACCGTGGCGGCGGCGCCGGTGGCCACCGTCCGCTCCGGCGTCCCGACCGCCCTGCCGCTGACGGCGGCGACGGCGGCGCGGCCGAGGTCGCCGGCCGAGGGGTAGCGGTCGCCGGGCTGCTTCGACATCGCGCGCGCGACGACGTCGTCGAGCTCGATCGGCACCCCCGGCGCGTAGAGCGAGGGAGGGGGAGGCGGATCGTTGAGGTGCGCGTACAGGCAGGCCGCCTCGCCCTCGCGCGGGAACGGGACCTGGCCGGTCAGCAGCTTGAACAGGAGGCAGCCGAGCGCGTACACATCGGCGCGCGCGTCGACCGTGCCGCCGGAGATCTGCTCCGGCGCGACGTAGTCGATCGTGCCGACGAAGCGGCCGGTCTGGGTCAGGCCCGACCGGGTGGCGACGTTGCGCGCCACGCCGAAGTCGGTGATGTAGGCGTGCTCCTCCCCCGCGGAGCCGCTCACCAGCACGTTGGCGGGCTTCACGTCGCGGTGGACGAGGCCGGCAGCGTGGATCGCGTCGAGGCCGTTGCCGACCTGGGCGATCAGCGCAGCGGCGCGCTCGGGCTCCAGCCGCCCCTCGCTCTGGATCCGCCGCCCGAGGTCGGAGCCCGCGACGTAGCGCATCGCGATGAACGGGATCCCCTCCTCTTCCCCGGCGGCGTAGATCGGGACCACGTTCGGGTGCTCGATCGAGGCGGCGATCCGCGACTCCTCGGCGAAGCGCTTGGCGAAGATCTCGTCCGCGGCCGCCTCCGGGGCGATCAGCTTCAGCGCCACGCGACGCTCCAGGCCGGGCTCGACGGCGAGGAAGAGGATGCCCATCCCCCCGCGGCCGAGCCGCCGCTCGATCCGATAGCCGGCGAACTCGTCGCCCTCCCGGAGGTCCCCCAAGCTGCCGGGCTCGGTCATGGTCCCAGCCTAGAGCCCGAGGCCCCCGACGCCGCGCTCGTTCCAGCCGAGGTGATGCGCCAACTCATGCCGCAGCGTCCGCTCGACCTGGCGGGCGAGCAGGGCGCGGTCGTACCCGAAGTCCCGTTCCAGGGTGTCCCGGTAGATGACGATCCGGTCCTCGTAGTTGTCCCGGGCCACCCCGTCGCCGAAGTACTCGCCGTAGGCGCGGCGCTCTTCGCCGAGCTCGGAGATGACGACGGCCACGCTCGCGAGCAGCCGCTGGAATTCCTCGGGCAGGGCGTCGATCGCGTCGGCGACCAGCGTCTCGAACTCGTCCGGCTGCTGCTCTGGCTTCATCGGTCCACAGCATGCAATACCTTGCGGCCCCGGCGCCAGCCGGATCCCGATCCGAAACACGAATCC
The DNA here is from genome assembly GCA_050259155.1 of Syntrophothermus sp. Taxonomy (GTDB): domain Bacteria; phylum Actinomycetota; class Thermoleophilia; order Solirubrobacterales; family 70-9; genus VAYN01. The sequence continues at coordinate 1,153 of JBLNAC010000083.1, read as the reverse complement.
CTGCGGGGAGGAGAACCAGATGAAAGACGCTCGGTCGTCCACCACCAGATTCAAAGGCCTCAGCATCCTCCTCGTCGTCTTCGCGGTCGCCGGCGGAGGAATGCTCCTGTCGGCATGCGGCGGCAGCGAAACCAGCAGCAGCGTCAGCGAAAAGGTCAAGGAAGAAGCCGAAAAGGGCACCAAGCAGGCTGAAGAAGCCCTCGAAAAGGGCACGAAGCAGGCCGAAAAGGGCATCGAAGAAGCCAAGGAACAGGCCGAAAAGGCCAAGGGCACCGCGAAGAAGGGCCTCGAAGAAGGCGCAGAAGCCGCCGAAAAGGGCCTCGAACAGGGCAAGAAGCAGGCTGAAAAGGGCCTCGAAGAAGCCAAGAAGCAGCTCGAAGAAATCACCGAATAGGCGCGCCTAGCGAGGCGGCGGCACCTGGGACGCCATCTGGGCGTAGCCCGGGGCGCTGGGGTGGATCCCGGTGTCGCCGCTCATCACCCCCCTTCGTAATCCGCCGGCTTCGCCGTCGCCGCGGGAGTCGCGACCAGCGCGAGCAGGACTATGGTCAGGGCCGATGGGATCGGCGACCAGCGGGGCGGGGCACCCGCCCAACCTAGATCGATCCGCCGCCGCCTGGCGACCATCGCGGCTTGGCTCGGAGGGGTGGCGCTGCTCGTCTTCGTCCTCGACCTGCTCGGGGTCCCCGCCCGCGAGTGGATCCGGGAAATGCTCGACAAGCTCGGCGAGGTGCCGCCGTGGGCGGTCGTCGCCGGCGTGCTGCTGGAGACCGCGCAGACGTCGCTGGCGGCCCTCGCCTGGCACGGGATCCTGCGCGCGGCGCTGCCCGCCGAACGGATCCCCTACCGGCTGATCCTCGCCTGCTACGCGGTCGCCGTCGCGCTCAACGCCTTCCTCCCGGCGAACATCGGCACCTGGGTGATGCTGGTCATGTTCACCACGCTGCTCGCCGGGGCGACCTTCACCATCGTCCTCTCGGGATTGGTGGTGCAGAAGATCCCCTTCTCGATCTTCAACATCGGCCTCTACCTGTATCTGTTCCTCAGCGTCCGCGGCTCGTTCGGGATCAAGCTCGGCTTCCTCGAAGACCATTCAGCTCTGGTGCTGCTGATCCTGGTCGGCGGCGCCGGCCTCCTGGCGCTACTGGCAAAG
>JBLNAC010000082.1:0-3711 GCA_050259155.1 Syntrophothermus sp. | reverse complement strand
CCCTGCCGGCGGTCACCGCCTCGTCGTGCCGGTAGCTCTGGAGCCCGAGCGTCGTGAAGCGGATCGCCGCCGCCAGCGCGGTCAGGGCGGCGAGCGCCGCGCGGAAGCGGCCCTCCCGGCTCTTCGCGAGGGTTTCGGCGAGCGTGATGCACGTGGTGGAACCGGCGTCCCCGGCGCGGAGCCCCGGCAACGGTAGCCGCCGCGGCAGCGGCGCGGAGCCCCCTAAGTGGATTCACACGTGGTCGCCAGCCTCGCTTTAGGGAAGTCGGGGATGATGCGGGAGGATGCCGGCGGCCCGTCGTCTCGTCGCCTCGCCCGCGCTCCTGGCCCTGGGCGGCATCGTGCTGCTCGGAGCGGTCCTGCGCTTCGCCACCCTCGACCTGCAGAGCTACCGCTACGACGAGGCGGTGACCGTCGCCCGGGTGCTCCACGCCAATCTCTTCGACACGCTCAGCGCCGTGCGGAGCAGCGAGTCGACGCCGCCGCTCTACTACCTGGTCGCCTGGGGGTGGTCGAAGCCGTTCGGCACCGGCGAGGTGGGCCTGCGCTCGCTCTCGGCCCTCGCCGGGACGGCGTCGATCGTCGTCGTGTACCTGGCAGCCGTCGCGCTGCCCCTCCCCCGGCGCGCCGGGCTGATCGCCGCCGCCGTCGTCGCGGTCAGCCCGGTGCTCGTCTGGTTCTCGCAGGACGCCCGCGCCTACGCCCTCGTCTTCCTCCTCACCGCCCTCTCCTTCCTCTTCTTCGCGCGGGCCCGCCGCAGCGGCGCGGGGCGCGACCTCGCCTGGTGGGGGGCGTTCTCCGCCCTGGCCCTGGCGACCCATTACTTCGCCGGCTTCGTCGTCGCCCCCGAGGCGGCCCTGCTCCTGCTCGGCGGCAACCGGCGCGGCGCCGCCCTGGCCACCGCCGGGGTGATCGCGGTCGGGCTGGCGCTGGCGCCGATCGCCGTGCACCAGGCGGAGAACGCCCACGCCGGCTGGATCGCGGAACAGCCGCTCGGCGAACGCCTCGAACGCGCCGGCGCCAAGCTGGTCGGCAGCGACAACGGCGACGAGCACGGCGCCCGCCAGGGGGTGGCGATCCCGCTCGGGGTGCCCGCCGCCCTCGCCGTCGCCGCCCTCGCTCTCCTGGTCTGGCGCGGCGACCCGGGAGAGCGGCGCGGCGCCGGGATCGCGGCGCTCGTCGGGGGTGCCGCGGTCCTGCTGCCGCTGGCGCTCGGCCTGCTCGGGTCCGACTACTTCGACGGTCGCAACCTGCTGCCGGCGTTCGTGCCGCTGCTGATCGTGATCGGCGCCGGGTTCGGGGTCCGCCGAGCGGGTGGCGCCGGCCTCGGGCTGGCCGCCGCATTCTGCGCCTGCGCGCTGTTCTTCACCCTCGAGATCGACCGGCTGCCCCGCCTCCAGCGCGAGGACCTGCGCAACGCCGCCGCCCAGGTCGGGCCGCTCGGCCGCGACGAGGCGCTGGTGACGATCCGCTACGCGGCGAGCCAGCCGCTGCGCTACTACCTCGGCGCCGAGGTCGCGCGGCACGAGCTGCCGCCGCTGCGCGAAGTCGTCCTGGTCGGGTCGGCGCAGGCCGAGCAGCGCGCCGGGCGGATCCTCCCGGCCGCCTTCAGGCGGGTCGAGGCGCGGCCCGTCTCCTACCAGTTCACGATGGCCCGCTTCCGCGCTCCGCACCCGGTCCGGGTGCCGCTCAGCCTGCTCGAGCGCGGCGCGCTGGTCGCCGGGGGTGGCCGGGCCTCGGTGCTGGTCGCGCCTTCGCGGTGACGCCGGCCGCGGCGGCGCGGCGGGCGCTCCCGTGGTGGACCGGTTCCAGCGCGTTGATGCTCGAGTACCCCACCAGGTAGATGCGGCGGCCGTCGGAGATCACCGGCGTGTAGGTCCCGGTCTTGTAGTGGAAGACCGGCCGGCCGGTGCGCATGTCGAACCCGTTGGTGGAGCCGTTGGTGAACTCGGCGGCGTAGACGATGTTCCCGACCGCCGAGAGCGAGCCGACGACCTGGCCGCCGGCCGAGCGCGACCACCGCGTTTCCCCGTTCTTCGCGTTGAGCGCGTAGATGTTCCCGTCGAAGGAGCCGATGTAGACGGTCGGCGGCGTCGAGGGGGTCGAGGCGACGGTCGGGCCCGAGTAGACGTAGCCGCCGGTCGAGTGGCTCCAGGCGAGGGTGCCGTCCTTCTGGTCGTAGCTGTAGACGCGGCCGTCGTTGTTGCCCGCGTACACCCGGCCGAAGGCCACCGCCGGCGTCGAGTAGAACTCGCCCGAGGCGGCGAACCCCGGCCCCAGCGAGCCGCTCTGCCAGAGCAGCTTGCCGTCGGAGGCGCGGACCGCGTTCATGTATCCGCCGTAGTCGCCGACGTAGAGCACGCCGGCGCGGAAGGCGGGCGCCGACTTGACCGGGCCGCCGAGCCGCGTAGCCCAGCGCACGTCGCCGTTGCGCGTGCTGAGCGAGTAGAGGTTGCCGTCTTCGCAGCCGAAGTAGACGCTGCGGCCCAGCACCAGCGGCGAGGACTCGGCCCGGCCCGGCAGCGGGCGCTTCCAGAGCAGTCGGCCGGTGCGGGCGTCGAGCTTGATCACGTGGCCCGGAACCAGGTTGACGATGTACAGGCGCCCGCGGTGGTAGGCGGGAGAGGACGCGTTCAGTTCCCCGACCCGCCGTTCCCAGAGCACCTTCCCGGTTTCGGCGTCGAGGGCGAAGGCGAGGCCGTCGTTGTTGACCGCGTACAGGCGGCCGTTCGCGTAGACCGGCGGGAACTCGAGCAGCGGCTTCTCGGTGTAGTGCCAGAGCAGCCGAAACGGCGGCTTCACGCCCTTGGCGGGGAGGTAGCGCGTGCGGGCCGGGTTGAGGCCGAAGATGGGCCAGTTGACGGTCCGCGGCTTGGGCGGCGGCTTCTGCGGCTTTTCCACCCTGAAGGGGACCGCTTCGTTGTGGACGTCGGCCGGCCGCTTCAGCAGCTCGTAGCCGACGATCCCGAGGCAGACCGCGAGCCCGGCGATCAGCAGCGCGACCGTCGCCGAGCGGTTCCGGTGGACGAGGTCGTGCAGGTGCCTACCGTGCATCCGCTGGCGCCGCGCGGCGCTCGGACTCGGAGGCGATCCCGCCGGCCAGGCCAGCCACCGCCCGCCTCACCACGGCGACGAGGAGCGGGCCGACCAGGGGCACGTTCGGGAACGTGCGCACCGCGTAGACCATGCGGGTCCCCGTCCCCTCGGCCTCGAGCTCGACGGTGCCGACGTGGTCGCGCAACGGCGCCCCGGAGAGCAGCCGGTAGGAGAAGCGTGTCGGCGGCTCGAAGGTGAGCACCTCCTCGCGCAGCGGCGGGCCGACCGAGGTCAGGGCCCGGATCGCGCCGACGCCGTTGGGCGGCGGATCGCCCTGGCGCTCGAGCTCGGAGCGGCGCACGGGCGTGAACTCGGCGTAGCGCCCGTGGTCGGTGAGGACCTCGAAGACGGTTCCGGGAGGCGCCGCGACGTGGCGCACGATCGTGAAGCTGGCCATCGGAGAAAGGCTACGTCAACGCCCAGCGCTGCGGATCGGAGCCGTCGATCGCGACCGCCTCGCCGATCAGCGCCATGTGGTCGAGCACGGAGAGGACGATCTGCAGCACCCAGGCGCTGGTCGGGCCGCTCAGGTTCTCCGGCCCGACGATCTCGCGGACGACGTCGAACGCGGTCTGCTCCCCCTGCTCCAGCGCCGCGCGGACCCTCGCGTGCAGC
>JBLNAC010000081.1:0-4073 GCA_050259155.1 Syntrophothermus sp. | reverse complement strand
GACCCGCGGCCGGCGCGGGGGGTCCCAGACGATCTGCGCCGCCCGGGCGCCGGTGACCCCGTTGCCGCCCGCGACCAGGACCCGGGCCGCCGGCTCGCCGGCGAGCGGCTGTGTGGCCCGGTCACTCACGGAGGCTCCCGCCGATCCGCTCGAGCTCGGCCGCGATCGCCGCCCGCAGGCCAGCCACCTCCTCGTCGGTGAGGGTGCGATCGGGAGCGCGGAACTCCAGCGCCAGGGCGAGGCTCTTGCGACCCTCGCCCAACTGCTCGCCCGCGAACAGGTCGAAGACCTCCGCCGCACCGAGGAGCTCGCTGCCACCGGCGAGGACCGCGTCGCGGACCTCGGTCGCGGCGATCTCGGCGGGAACCACGACCGCGAGGTCCTGGTAGACGGCGGGGAACGTGGTCACGTCCTCGTACGCCTCTTCGCCCAGGGTCGCGGCCGCCAGCAGCGGCGCGGTGTCGATTTCGAACCCGACCGCGGCGTCGAGGTCCCACCCGCGACAGACGAGCGGGTGCAGCTCGCCGATCCAGCCGGCCGGGACCCCGTGCAGCTCGACAGCCGCGGCGCGCCCGGGGTGGAGAAAGGGCTCGGCGGCCGGCTCGAACGACGCTGCGGCGCCGAGCCCGCCCGCGAGCGCTTCGACGACCGCCTTGATCGCGAAGAAGTCATAGGGCTCGCCGCCTCCGCGCCAGGACCGGGGGCCGATCGTCCCTACGGCGAGCGCCGCGATGCGATGCGGCTCGGCCACCGGCGCCGGGCGGGCCCCCGGGAAGTCGCCGGCGAGCGGGCCCGCGAGCCTCGCGGCGGTCTCCGCCTCGACGGTGGCGCGGGCGGGCGGCTCCTCCATCAGGTAGACGCTGCCGGACTCGAAGAGGGCGAGCCGATCGGCGCCGCGGGCACGGTTGCGGGAGGCGGCGTCGAGCAGCGAGCCGACGATCATGGTCCGCATCGCCGACTGGTCCTCCGACAGCGGGTTGGAGATGAGGACCGCGGCCGAGCGCAGATCGTCGAAGGGGATCCGCAGCCGCGCCGGCTCGCCGGGGTGGGTGAAGCTCCAGCCGACGACCTGGTCGAAGCCGAGGTCGCGCAGCCCGTCCTCGACCCTCCGGCGCAGCCGCTGCTCGCGGTTCAGCCCGCCGACGCGGCCGGCGACGGCGGGGAGCGTCGTCGGCAGGTGCTCGTCGATCCCGTGGACGCGGCCGACCTCCTCGATCAGATCCACCTCTCGGGATACGTCGTGGTGGCGGTCCGGCGGCACCGTCACCTCGAGGTCCTCGCCGTCCGCCGCGACCCCGAACCCGAGCCGACGCAGGTACTCCGCCTGCTCGGCCTGGGTGATCTCCATCCCGAGCAGCCCGGCCACGCGTGCCGCCCGCAGCCGCAGGCGGCGCGCCGGTGGCGCTCCGGCGTCGACGTCGATGGTGCCCGGGACCAGCTTGGCGCCGCAGAGGTCGACGATCAGCCTCGACGCGACCGCCTGCGCCCGCAGGCAGAGGTCGGGGTGCAGCTGCTTCTCGAAGCGCGAGGAGGCCTCCGAGCGCAGCCCCAGCTTGCGCGACGTGCGGAGGATGTTCGCCCCGTTCCAGTTGGCGACCTCGAGCAGCACCCTGGTCGTCTGCTCGGAGACCTCGGAGACCAGGCCGCCCATGATCCCGGCGATGCCGGTCGGCCCGTCGCGGTCGCAGACCAGGACGGTGTCCGTGTCGAGCTCGCGCTCCACCTCGTCGAGCGTCGTCATCCTCTCCCCGGCGGCCGCCCGGCGCACCCGCAGCGCGCCGCCCGGGACCCGGTCGAGGTCGAAGGCGTGGAGTGGCTGCGCCGTCAGCAGCATCACGTAGTTGGTGACGTCGACGACGTTGTTGATCGGGCGCTGGCCGGCGGCGGCGAGCCGCGCCTGCAGCCACAGCGGCGAGGGCCCGATCGTGACGTCGGTGAAGACGCGGGCGGTGAAGCGGGGACAGAGCTCCGGGACGTCGACCGCGACCGAGGCGTAATCGCCGACCTCCCCCTCCCCCTCGGCGGCGGGCTCCTCGTCCCATGGGTCGGCGGCCAGGGGCGCAGCGGTGACGGCGTGGACCTCGCGGGCGACGCCGTGCACGCCGAAGCAGTCGACCCGGTTCGGCGTCACCTCGATCTCCAGGACCGGCTCGGCGAGCGGGATCACCCGCGAGAGCGGCGTGCCGGCGGCGAGCGCCTCGTCGAGGACGAGGATCCCCTCGTGGTCGTCGCCGACCCCGAGCTCGTCGGCGGCGAGGATCATCCCCTCGGACGCGACTCCGCGCAGCTTCGCCTTGCGGAGCCGCTCGCCGCCGGGCATCCGCGCCCCCGGCAGGGCGACGGCGACGGTCTGGCCGGCGGCGACGTTCGGGGCACCGCAGACGATCGTCCGCTCGCCCTCGCCGTCGTCGACGGTGCAGACGCTGAGACGGTCGGCATCCGGGTGCCGCTCCGCCGCGAGCACCTTGCCGACCACGAATCCGTCCGCCTCGGGGGGACCGGCGAGGTCGATCCGCTCCACCTCGGTTCCGGTCATCACCAGGCGGTCGGCCAGCTCCTCCGGCGCGAGGCCGGGATCGCAGTACTCGCGCAGCCATGTGTAGGGAACCCTCATCGCCAGTTCTCGCTCAGTGGAACTGCTCCAGCACGCGCACGTCGTTGTCGAAGAAGCGCCGCAGGTCCGGGACCCCATGGCGGAGCATCGCCACCCGCTCGACGCCGAGCCCGAAGGCGAAGCCCTGCACCCGCTCGGGGTCGTAGCCGGAGGCGGCGACGAAGCCGAGGACGTTCGGGTCGACCATGCCGGCGCCGAGGATCTCGATCCAGCCCTGGCCCTTGCAGAGGTTGCAGCGCCCGCCGTCGGGCAGCGCGCCGGTGCCCTCGCACTGGAAGCAGGAGACGTCCACCTCCACGCTCGGCTCGGTGAACGGAAAGTAGTGGGGGCGCAGGCGCAGCTCGCGCTCCTGGCCGAACAGCCCTCGGCAGAGCTCGAGCAGCGTTCCCTTCAGGTCGGCGAGCGTCAGCCCCTCGGCCACCGCGAGGCCCTCGACCTGATGGAACATCGGGCTGTGGGTCGCATCCGAGTCGCGCCGGTAGACCTTGCCCGGGACGACGATGAAGATCGGGGGCGGCTGGGCCTCCATCGCCCTCACCTGCATCGGCGACGTGTGGGTGCGCAGCAGGACGTCGGGGTGCGACTGCACGTAGAAGGTGTCCTGGAGCATCCGTGCCGGGTGGCCCGGCGGGTGGTTCAGCGCGGTGAAGTTGTAGTAGTCGTGCTCGATCTCGGGGCCCTCCGCGACCCGATAGCCGAGGCCGACCATGATGTCCTCGATCTGCCGCGTCGTGCGGGCGATCAGGTGCGGGTGCCCGACCTCCCGGGCAGGACCCCCCGGCAGCGTCACGTCGACCCGGTCGGCGACGAGCCGCGCCTCGAGCTCGGCGGACTCGAGCCGCGTCGCGCTCTCCTCGAGCAGCCCCTCGAGCTCCCCGCGGACCCGGTTGGCCGCCGCGCCCACCTTGCCCCGTTCCTCGGCCGGCAGCTCGGCGATCCCGCGCAGGATCGTCGTCAGCTCGGCCTTTCGGCCCAGGTGGCGGACCCTGAGCTCCTCCAGCTCGGCGCTGGAAGAGGCCGCCTCGATCGCCGTCGCGGCCTCGCTCCTGATCGCCTCGATCCGCTCAAGCATGCGGGCCCTCCTCAGCCATGGCGGCCGACGATATCCATTGGGCGCCTATCGCCGCCGCGGCGGCCACGTTCAGCGACTCGGCGCCGCCCGACCGCAGCGGGATCGTCACCTCGACGTCGCACCGGGTCACCACCTCGACCGGCAGCCCCTCCCGCTCGGCACCGAGGCAGAGGGTGCGCGCGCCGGTGAGCCGGTCGAGCCCGGCGCCGCCGTGGGCGACCATCGCCGCCCGCGGTGCCGGCGACTCCTCCACCCCGCCCCGGAGCGGCGGCTGGGCGAAGATCGAGCCCATGCTCGCCCGCACCGCCTTGGGCGAGTAGGGATCGGCGCACTCGGGGCCGAGGACGACGGTCGCGTGCAGCAGCGCGTGCGCCGTGCGGACGATCG
>JBLNAC010000080.1:0-7318 GCA_050259155.1 Syntrophothermus sp. | reverse complement strand
AAGCGGACGATCGCCGCCGCGTCCTCCGCGAGCAGGTCGGTGATCTTCCCCTTGCCCTCATCGCCCCACTGGGCTCCGACTATGACCACTCCGGGCATCGGGGCTGATTCTGACGATGCCGGCCTTTCGACGCGTCATTGAGGTTTCTGGCGCTAATGCGCCGAACGCTACTCACGCCACCTTGGAGACCGCCGGCTTACGACGGTCATGCCCGCGGAGATGGACCTCCTCGCAGATTTCTGTCAGGCGCGAAACGGTCCTAGCGCCGATCTGGTCTTCGAGCGCGATGTGATCGAGGTTGGTCGTGATCAGGATCGAGCGCTGGGACTCGTAGCGCTCGTTGACCAGCGCGTAGAGTTGCTCCAGAACCCAGTCCGACTTCTTCTCGGTCCCGAGGTCATCGAGGTGGAGTAGGTCCACAGAGGTCAGGCGCTCGAAGAACGAGAGGTAGGAGTCGCCGCCGGGCTCGGCATCGTAGGTTCGCCGGATACGCGCCAGCAGCTTCGGCAGCGAGTAGATCGCGACGGTCCGGCCGGCTTCCAGCGCCGCCTTCGAGATCAGCATCGCCAGGGTCGTCTTCCCCGTTCCGGTGTCTCCGAACAGCCACAGGCCCCGCCCGCGCTCCAGGTTCGCGTCGAGGTCCTCGACGTATTCGCGGACGTGCGTGTAAGCCATCTTCGTCTGCAGGTCCCGGGCCATGTCGCTGATCGGGGGCCGGTCGAAGGAGACGCCGCGGTAGCGGGCTGGGATCTGCGACGAGACGCCCCGGCTGCGCCCCCGGCTCAACCGCTGGGCCCGGCACTCGCAGGGGCGCGCCACGTCTTCGGGGCCGAGGATCCAGCCCGAGCCGTCGCAGACGCCCAGCGGGCAGACTTGGTCGCGGAAGGGCTCCGAGCGGGCGACGGCCATCAGAAGTCGGGCCCCGCGGCGACGTCGTCGACGAAGGGAGGCTCCTCGCCGGCCGGCTGCTCGATCGGCGGTTCCTGGCCGGAGTGGTCGGCGAACTTGGGGAAGCGGTCGAGGAAGACGAGGGAGCGCGTCCCGATCGGGCCGTTGCGGTGCTTGGCGATGATCACGTCCGCGAGGCCGTCGGGCTCCTCGTCGTGGTCGCGGTAGTAGTCGGCCCGGAAGAGGAAGGCGACGACGTCGGCGTCCTGCTCGATCTGCCCGGACTCGCGCAGGTCGGACAGCTGCGGCCGCGGCGGCGTCCGCTGCTCGGGCGCGCGCGAGAGCTGCGAGATCGCGACCACCGGGACCTCCAGCTCGCGGGCGAGGATCTTCAGGCCGCGGCTGATCTGGCCGACCTGCTCGACCCGGTTGGCGCGCGGGTCGTCGCTCCTCATCAGCTGGATGTAGTCGAGGATGATCAGGCCCAGCCCGCCCCGCGCCTGCTCCTGGGCGTGCAGGCGGCGAGCCTTCGCCCGCAGGTCGAGCATGCCGAGGTCAGAGGAGTCGTCGAACCACAGCGGCGCCTCCTCCAGCTCGTTGCTCGCCCGCAATACCTTCGGCCAGTCGCGCTGGGAGACCTGCCCCTTGCGCAGCTTGTCCCCCGAGATCCGCGCCCGGCAGGCGATGAAGCGCTGGGCCAGCTCGACCTCGGACATCTCGAGCGAGAAGAAGGCGACCGGCCTGCCGCTCTTCATCGCGACGTTTTCGGCGATGTTGGCGACCAGAGCCGACTTTCCCATCGCCGGCCTGGCGGCGACGATGATCAGGTTGCCCGGTTGGAAGCCGCCGGTGATCGCGTCGATGTCGCGGAACCCGGAGGGCGTCCCGGTCAGCTCGGTCTCCCCGGTCGACAGCTTCTCGAGCCGGTCGACCTCGTCGTGGAGGATCTCCGAGAGCAGGCGGAAGTCGCTCGCCTGCTCCTTGTGCGCGACTTCGAACAGGAGCCTCTCGGCCCGCTCGGAGAGCTCGCGGGGCTCGCCGGCGCGCTCGTTCACCCAGGTCTGGATCTCCTGGCCGGCGCCCAGCAGCCGCCGCAGCAGCGCGTTCTGCTGGACGATCTCCGCGTAGTGCTTCGCGTTGCCGGCGGCCGGGACCTTGGCCGCCAGCTCCGACACGTAGTGCTTGCCCCCGGCCTCCTCGATCGCGTTGCGCTGCGTCAGCGCCTCGGCGACGCTCAGCTCGTCGACCGGCTTCGAGGCCGCGTAGAGGTCGTGGATCGCGCCGAAGATCGCCCGGTGGCGATCGAGGTAGAAGTCGGCCTCCTTCAGCTTCACCTCGTCGACCACCCGCGTCAGCGCGGGCTCGGACACGAGCATCGCGCCAAGCACCGACTCCTCCGCCTCGATGTTCTGCGGCGGTACGTGGGTGTTGGGCGGCTGAGGCATCAGTCGAAGTAATAGGCGGCGGGGCGGCGGCAGCGCCCGGCGGCGGCCTGGCGCCTAGAACAAAACCAGAGCTCGCCGCACGCGGCACGTGTCTTCCATGCAATTCACGACGAAAGCCGTCACCCCCGGCGGCACGGATTCGCGGCAGTTCCGGCGCAGGTCCGGCGGGCGGATGCCCGGCCCCTGGTCAGGACAGCTCGGCCGCGATCTCGGCCAGCACCCCGGTGTGGGCGTCGACGTCGGCCTCGGTGGTGGTCGGGCACATCAGGGCCATCATGTGGAACGGCGTCATCAGGATGCCCCGGTTCAGCATGTACAGGTGCAGCAGCGAGTCGAGGTCGGGGTCGAACGCCGCCGCCGCCTCGGCGCCGCTGCGCGGGGGCCGCGGCGAGAACATGTACTCGACCCGGCAGCCGAGCCGCGTCGCCTGCCAGGGGAGGTCGTGGCCGGCGATCACCTCGTCGACCCCGGCGGCGAAGCGCTCGCCCAGCGCCAGCATCCGCGCGAAGGCCGACTCGGTCAGGACCTCGGCGAGGGTGGCGCGGGCGGCCGCGAGCGAGAGCGCGTTGCCGGCCAGCGTGCCGCCGACGCCGCCGACGTCGGCCGCGTCCCAGACCGTCCTCTCCAGGACCAGCCGGGCCACCTCGTCGGTCATCCCGTAGGCCCCGGTGGGAACCCCGCCCGCGATCGCCTTTCCGATCGTCAACAGGTCGGGCTCGAGCCCGTGCTCGACCGTGTAGCCGCCGGGCCCGCAGCAGAGCGTGTGCGTCTCGTCGATCACCAGGAGCGTCCCGGTGGCGCGGGTCAGCTCGCGGAGCGCGTCGTGGAAGCCCGGGTCGGGGAGCACGATGCCGATGTTGGTCAGCGCCGGCTCGGTGAGGACGCAGGCGACGTCGCCGTGGCCCAGCTCCCTCTCGAGCCCGTCCAGGTCGTTGAACTCCACCACCCGCGTCGTCTCCGCCGGCGGCACCGGCGGCCCGAAGTTCCCGTAGCGGGCCTCCACGCGGCCCCCGGCGAGGGTGGCGAAGCTCTCGTCGACGCTGCCGTGGTAGCAGTGGTTGAAGACCAGCACCTTCGGGCGCCCGGTGACCTCGCGGCAGATCCGCAAGACGAAGCGGTTGGCGTCGGTCGCCGAGAGCGTGAACTGCCAGTGCCGGAGCCCGAACCGTCGGCTCATCTCCTCGCCGACCGGCAGCGCGTCCTCGCTCGGCAGCATCGTCGTGATCCCGGCTCGCAGCCGTCGCTCTGCCGCGGCGACCGTGGGCTCGGGCGAGTGACCCGACATCGCCCCCGTGTCGCCGAGGCAGAAGTCGACGTAGGAGTTGCCGTCGACGTCGACCAGCGTGTTCCCCTCGGCACTCTCGAAGACGACGGGGAAGGTCCCCGGCCAGCGGGTCATCCAGTTCATCGGCACCCCGGAGAGGAGCGGCCCGTCGGCGGCCTCCGATATCTCGCGCGAGCGGGGATGGGCCTCCGCGAAGCGGTCCAGCTCCCGCCCCATCAGCTCCTTCGTCGTCGGGCTCGCCATCGGCCCATCATCTCACCACGGCGCGCCGCCGGCTACCGCGCGGGCGGGATCCGCCCCTCCGCCTCCTGCCGACGCTCGCCGCGCCGCAGCATCCGCTGGGTGAGGATCGCGACGCTGAGAATCGCGGTCGCGCCGAAGCTGAGCTGGAGGCTCAGCAGGCCCTCCCGCGTCCAGTAGACGTCGCGCAGGTCGAGCAGCAGGGCGGCCTCGTCGAAGGTGAGCCCGATGCCGACCCCGAGCGGCACCGCCAGCCGCTGCTCGGCCTCGCTGCCCTGGCTGAGGACGGCGGCGACGCCCGAGCCGAAGGCGAGGAGGATCCCGGGCACGAAGTGGTGGATGTGGCGGCCGCCGACGTGGACGTTGCGGAACGGGCCCCACCGGTCGCGGATCCCGAGGGTCGAGAGCCGCACCAGGGCGAAGGAGCCGAGGAACCCGGAGAGGAGGTTGAAGAGGACGATCTCGCTGTGCGGCGTCTCGACGTAGCCGCGGACGGCCACCGCGACGGTGTCCCGGGCCGCCGCCGGCGCGGCCTCCAGCAGGGGCTCGTGGTCGCTGCGCTCACGCGCGCGGCGTCCCAGCATGCGCGCGAACTGGTCGACGAGGACAGTTCCCGCGCCTGCGAGCGCGACCGCCGCAAGGCCTACCGTCGCCCGCTCCGAGCGCCAGCCCGAGCGCGAGCGGGAGCGGGGGCGCCGGACCGCTACTTCTCCTCGCTGACGATCGTCTTGACCGCGGCGACGGTGCCGTCGGAGAGCTCGATCTCGACCATGTAGGTCCCGAGCTCGCGGATCGGCTGCTCCAGGCGGACCCGTTTTTTCTCGATCCTCAGGTCGCGTGCCTCCCGCAGCGCGTCGGTGATCTCCTTCGCGCCGACCGAGCCGAACAGCTTGCCGTCCTCGCCCGCTCGCTGGTGGATCGTCAGCACCGTCTTCGAGAGCAGGCTCGCCGCCTCGGCTTCGCGTTCGACCCGTGCCCGCTCGGCCCGTTTGGCGGCCTCCAGCCGCCGCGCCGCTTCCTCGAGCGCCGCCGCGGTGGCCGGATGGGCCAGCTTGCGGGGGATCAGGTAGTTGCGCAGGTAGCCGGGGGAGACGTCGACCGCCTGGCCGCGCTCGCCGAGCGACTCGACGTCCTGGAGCAGGATCGCCTGCGCCATCAGCGCTCTCCGACGTAGGGCAGCAGCGCGATTTCGCGCGCCCGTTTCACCGCCACCGAGAGCTGGCGCTGGTGGCGGCGGGAGAGGCCGGTCACCCGGCGTCCCCGCGTCTTCCCCTTGTCCGAGAGGAAGCGGCGCAGCAGGTTGAGGTCCTTGTAGTCGACGGTGTCGGCGTTGACCCGCGTGTACTTGCGCGGGCGGGCGCGGTCGGCGCCACGCCGGCCCCGGCGGCTTCCTTCTGAGGAGCTGTCTCTGGTTCTGGGCATGCGACGCCGGATGGTACAGACCGGCGACCGGCAGCGGCCGTCAGAACGGGATGTCGTCTTCGCTGCCTCCCGCGCCGGCCGCGGCGCCCTCGAAATCGGAGGTGTCGGCCGGGACGTCGCTCTGCGCGGTGAAGCCGCCCCCGTTAGCGTTGCCCGCGTTGCCGCCGGAGCCGTCGCGAGAGCCCAGGAACTGGACGGTGTTGGCGATGATCTGCACCGCCTGCCGTTTGCCGCTGCCGTCTTTGGCCTCCCACTCGCGCCAGTCGAGGCGACCCTCGATCGCGACCGGCCGGCCCTTGGAGAGGTAGGTGGCGCAGTTCTCGCCCTGCGCGCCGAAGACGACGACGTTGAAGAAGTTGGGCTTGTCGACCCACTGGTCGCCTTCCTTGCGGCGGCTGTTGACCGCGACCCGAAGCTCGCAGACCGACGTGCCGCCGCCGGTGTGCCGCAGTTCCGGGTCCTGGGTCAGGTTCCCGGTGATGACCACGACGTTGACGTTCGAAGCTGCCAAGGCACTCACTCCTTGAGATTTGTGGTTGAACCCCAGTCTAAGAGCGGTCGCGGCGCGACCTCGCCCCGCGACCGGGGGCGGTTCTCGCAAAGAGCGGCGGTGGGAGCGCTACTCGCCGTGCTCGTCGAAGGACTCGGGGCGGTCCTCGCGGGCTCCGGCGGCGGTGCGCTCGCGCGGTCCGGACGCGGCTACCGCGGGAGGCACTATCACCGGCGCCTCCGGGTCGACCTTGAAGATCCGGAAGCGGAGGACGCCGTCGGCGATCTTCAGGTTGTGGTCCAGCGAGTCGAGCAGCTGGCTCGGCGCCTCGAAGCGGAACCAGCGGTAGTCGGCCTCGGTCCGGTGCCTGATCTCGAAGGCGAGCTTGCGCAGGCCCCAGGCGTTCTCGTGCTTGAGCGCGCCCGCAGCCTCGATCTGCTTGCGTGCCTCCGACGCCAGCGCGTCGCGCGCGGGGGCGTCTAGTTGGGGGTCCAGCATCAGGACCAGCTCGTATTCGCGTGGTGCCGCCAAAGCGGCGAAGGACTATAGCGGGGTCAGTGGGGCGCGAACTCCTCGGAGCCGTCGGCCGGGACCGGGGCGGGCGGAGGCGGGGGCGGGGCGGGAGCCGCGGCCGGTGCGGGCGCGGGCGGCGGCAGGGGAGCGGCAGGCGCCGGCCCCGGGGCGCCCGGGGCGGGTGGCGAGGGAGCGTGATGGGAGGGCGCCGCCAGGGCGGGCTTGCCGCTCGGGTGGCGGGCGCCGCTTTGCCGCGCACGGCGTTGCCGGTGGGGCACCGAGCTGATCACACTGGGCGCCAGCGGCGGTCGCCGGGACCCGCGGCGCGGCGCGTTCGGCCGGCGGGCCCGAGCAGGGCCGCCCCCTCCCGCGCCGCTCGCCCGGCGGTCGACGACCAGGCGGGGCAGGCCGACGCCGGCGCCGAGCGGCGGCGGCTCCGGCGGGCGCAGCAGTCCGGGCGCGAGGCGCACGGCCAGCGCCAGGCCGAGGACGGCCAGCACGAGCCTCGCCGCCTGCCGCCACCGGATCCGCACCCCGTCCACCGGGGCTCAAAGCCGCGTGACGCCGCCTTTCTCCCCCCGCTCCCGGCGCCGCTCCCGCGCCATCTCGATGTCCTTGAGCTGGTCGTCCACCCAGTCGCCGGGGTTGCGGGAGAAGATGATCTCCCGGAGCCCCTCCGACCAGGCGCGCTTCTCCTCGACCGGCATAGTCAGCGCCCGGTAGATCGCGTCGGCCTGCTCCTGGATGTCGAACGGGTTGACCGAGATCACGAAGTCCCACAGCTCCTGGTGGGAGCCCGTGTTCTCGGACAGCATCAGGACCCCGTCGCGGGTGTTGACCGCGGGCGCCTCCTTCGCCACCAGGTTCATCCCGTCGAAGATCGAGTTCACCATCAGCAGGTCGAAGTGCTTGTAGCGCGCCACGGCCTCGGGGAAGTTCTCGTAGATCTTGAGGTCGATCGGCATCCAGTCGGTGGTGCCGTGACGGTGGTTGACGACGGCGACGAGCGCCTCGATCCGCTCCAGGTACTCGGCG
>JBLNAC010000079.1:0-2679 GCA_050259155.1 Syntrophothermus sp. | reverse complement strand
TCGGGCCGGCCTGGGACGCGCGGGGGCTGGCCCCCGCGGCGCGGGTCGTGGTGGTCGTGGCCTCCGGGGTCGGCGCCGGGGGCCCGCGCGGCCGCAACGGCGGCTTCTGCAACGCGATGTGGCTGTCCCTCTCCTCGATGCGCCGCCGCTGGGGCGAGGCGCCGGCGCTCTCGGTGGCGCGCGCGGCCGAGGAGGCGGTCGGCCGGATCGCGGCCTTCTGCGACGGGGAGGGGGTCGACGCCTGGTTCACCCCGGCGGGCTACCTTCAGGTCTCGACGGCCCCGGCCCACGACGGCCGCTGGGACGAAGCCGTCGCGACCTGCCGCGAGCTGGGCCACCCCGAGGCGGTCGTGCCCCTTAGCGCCGCCGAGGTCGCGGCCCGCTGCAGCTCGCCCGCGTTCCGGTCCGGCGCGGTCTGCCTCGGCTCGGCGACCGTGCAGCCCGCGCGCCTCGCCCTCGGCATCCGCGCCCGTCTGCTCGCCTCCGGGGTCGAGATCTTCGAGGGGTCGCCGGCGCGCTCGTTTCGCGAAGGCGCCGACGGGGTCGAGGTCCGGACCGCCGCGGGCTCGGTTCGGGCGCCGCGAGGCGTGCTGGCGATCGGCGGCGCCGCCAAGGGCCGGCGCGGGCCCCTGCGGGGACGGCTGACGATCGCCTCCTCGCACATCGTCCTCACCGAGCCCGTCCCCGACGTGCTGGAGGAGGTCGGCTGGACCGGCGGCGACTGCATCACCGACTCGCGCTCGCTGCTCCACTACTTCCGCACGACCCCGGATGGCCGCATCGCCTTCGGCTGGGGCGGCGGGCGGGTCGCCTTCGGCGCCCGTACCCACGGCCGCGCCGAGATCGACGACGAGGTGATCGAGGCCACGCGGCGCCACCTCCTCGACTACTTCCCCGGCCTCGCCGGCCGGCGCCTGACCCACGCCTGGGGCGGCCCGATCGACGCCTCGCCCACGCACCTGCCGATGGTGCTGCCCCTGCGCCGCGGCCGCGCCTTCGCCGCCGCCGGCTACACCGGCAACGGCGTCGGGCCGTCGAACATGGTCGGCCGCACCCTCGCCTCGCTCGCCCTCGACCGCCGCGACGAGGCCTCCTCGCTCGCCTTCGTCGACCCCCGGGCCCACCCGGTCCCGCCGGAGCCCTTCCACTGGATCGGCGGCGAGGCGATCCGGCTCGGGATCCTCGCCAAGGAGGACGCGGAGATGGCCGGTCGCAGCCCCGGCCCGCTGTCGTCGACGCTGGCCCGGGTCCCCGAGCTAATCGGCTTCCACATCGGCCGCTGACCCCTCCGAGCCGACGACCCCCCTCCCGGGGCGTCCCCAAGCGACCCTTTGAAGCTCCGAGCGAGCCTTGAAACCGGACGGCCCCGCGTGGCGGGAGACTCGGCGTCCCTCTAAGCGGCTTGTAACATCTTGCCGGTGAGGCCCGCGGTCAGGAGGAGGCGAACCTCAAGAAGTTTGAGCGTGAGGGATGCCGAGTCTCCAGCTTCAGGACCCCGTGCTTCCATGACCGGGTCACGCCGCCCCGGCGCTGCCGACGACGATCGGCACCGGCTCCTCCTGCTCGGGCCGCACCGACGCCATCCTTTCGGCCCGTCGCTGCTGCCAGGTCGCGAAGCCCATCGCGCTGACCGTCACGAAGAAGAGGATCATCGCGATCACGTTCACTTCGACCGGGATCCCGCGCTGCGCGGCGCCGAAGATGTAGAGCGGGAAGGTCACCGTCGTCCCGGAGTTGAAGTTGGAGATGACGAAGTCGTCGATCGAGAGCGCGAAGGCGAGCATCGCGCCGCCGAAGATCCCGGGCATGATCAGGGGCAGGGTGACCAGGCGGAAGGTCGCTAACGGCGAGGCGCCGAGGTCCTTCGCGGCCTCCTCCAGGTGGCGGTCGAAGCCGATCAGGCGCGAGCGGACGACGACCACGACGAAGCTGATGCAGAACATGACGTGGGCGATCAACAGCGTCTGGAACCCCAGCGAAGGCGATCCGAGGATGAGGAAGAAGGAGAGCAGCGCGGCGCCCATCACGATCTCGGGCGTGGCCATCGGGATGACGATCAGGAAGTTCGCCATCCGGCGCCCGAGGAACTGGTGGCGGACCAGGGCGATCGCCATCATCGTGCCGACGATGGTCGAGATCACCGTCGCCAGCACCGCGAGTTTGAGGCTCGTCAGCAGCGCTTCGGTGAGGTCTTCGCGGCTGAACGCGTGCGCCCAGTGTTCGAGCGTGAAGCCGACCCAGGTGTAGTTGTAGCGCCCGGTGGGGTTGTTGAAGGAGAAGATGAAGATGACCGCGATCGGGATCAGCAGGTAGACGACGACCAGGGCGGCGACGATGTTGACCGCGTGCTCGCGCAGCCACCGCCAGGCGCGCGCCGGCCTGCTCTCGTCCCTCATCGCGCCTCCTCCCCCATCAGCGCCTCCGAGCCGGCGAAGCGGATGTAGACGACGACGGCGATCATGATCAGCGCCATCAGCACGAAGGAGAGCGCCGCCGCCGAGGGATAATCGGCCTGGCTCAGGTACAGCGACTGGATCACGTTGCCGATCATCCGGTTGCCGACGCCGCCGAGGAACTGCGCGTTGACGTAGTCGCCGGCGGCGGGGATGAAGGTGAGCAGGGTGCCGGCGACGATGCCCGGCGCCGAGAGCGGCAGCGTCACTCGCCAGAACGCCTGCG
>JBLNAC010000078.1:0-4377 GCA_050259155.1 Syntrophothermus sp. | reverse complement strand
CGCTCAGCTTCCTCGACATGGACTGGGAGCGAGTCGAGGCCGAGCTGCGGCGGATGGCGGCGGGCGGCCGCTCCGGCCCGCACGCCGAGAACATGCTGCGCGAAGTCGGGATCGTCGCCGGAGGGTCGCATTGACCGCCCCCGCGGACAACGGGCCGCCCGCCACCGAGCCCGAGACCCGCCACCAGCGCGTGCGCTTCTACCAGGTGGGCAGCCACGTGGTCGGCAACCGCCTGCTCGACCCCGAGCTGCGCACCGTGCAGGCGCGGGTCGACCGCTCCAATACGCTGACCTGCGGCCACCGCGCCTGCCGCGGCTGCGGCGAGGCGCTCGGCGCCCGCTACGTCCTCGACGCCGCGATCCGCGCCAGCGAGGGCAAGCTGATCGCCGCCAACGCGACCGGTTGCCTCGAGGTCTTCTCGACCCCGTTCCCGGAGTCCTCCTGGCAGCTGCCCTGGATCCACTCCTTGTTCGGCAACGCGCCGGCCGTCGCCAGCGGCGTCGCCGCCGCGATGCGCGCCAAGGGCCGCGAGGACGTCCGCGTCGTCGGCCAGGGCGGCGACGGCGGCACCGTCGACATCGGCTTCGGCTGCCTCTCGGGGATGTTCGAGCGCGGCGACGACGTGCTCTTCGTCTGCTACGACAACGAGGCCTACATGAACACCGGCGTGCAGCGCTCCGGGGCGACGCCGCCGGCCGCCCGCACCGCCAACACCAAACCGCTCGGCGACGAGCCCGGCAACCGCTTCGGCCAGGGCAAGGACATGCCGCGGATCGCGATGGCCCACGGCATCCCCTACGTCGCCACCGCGACCGTCGCCGACCCCCACGACCTCGAGCGCAAGGTCGAGACGGCGATGGGGATCCGCGGCCCGCGCTACCTCCACGTCTTCGTCCCCTGCCCGCTCGGCTGGGGCTCGGCAGCGAAGGACACGATCAAGCTCGCCCGGCTGGTCAAGGAGACCGGCCTCTTCCCCGTCTTCGAGGCGGTCGACGGCGAGGTGGTCGGCGTCTCGCGGATCCGGCGCCGGGTCCCGGTCGAGGAGTACCTGAAGCTGCAGCGCCGCTACGCGCACCTTTTCGGCGAGCACGGCCGCCCCGACATCGTCGCCCGCCTGCAGCAGATCGCCGACGCCAACATCCGCCGCTACGGCCTGCTCGACGGTGAGGAGGGGCGGAGATGAGCGAGAAGCCCTACGCGATCACGCTCGACGTCGGCTCCAGCCTCGCCAACAAGACCGGCAGCTGGCGCGACGAACGCGCCGTCTACGTCGACCGGATGCCGCCCTGCAACGACGCCTGCCCCGCCGGGGAGAACGTGCAGGCCTGGCTGTACGAGGCGGAGGAGGGCGGCGAGGGCTACGAGCGCGCCTGGCGCAGGCTGGTCGAGGAGAACCCGTTCCCGGCGATCATGGGGCGCGTCTGCTACCACCCCTGCGAGACCGCCTGCAACCGCGCCCAGCTCGACGAGACGGTCGGCATCCACGCGGTCGAGCGCTTCCTCGGCGACGAGGCGATCCGCAACGGCTGGCGCTTCGACGCGCCCGCGGCGGCGAGCGGCAAGCGGGTGCTCATCGTCGGCGCCGGGCCCTCCGGGCTCGCCGCCGCCTACCACCTGGCCCGCGCCGGCCACGCGGTGACGATCCGCGAGGCGGGCTCGATGGCGGGCGGGATGATGCGCTTCGGCATCCCCCGCTACCGGCTGCCGCGCGAGGTGCTCGACGCGGAGGTCGGGCGGATCCTCGACCTCGGGGTCGAGCTCGAGCTGGGGCGCCGGGTCGACAACGCGGTCGACGACATGGAGGCAGGCGGCTTCGACGCCGTCTTCCTCGCCGTCGGCGCCCACATCGGCCGCCGCGCCTACGTCCCCGCCGGCGAGGCGGCGCGGATCGTCGACGCGGTCTCGCTGCTGGAAGGGCTGGAGGAGGGCGAGCGGCCGCTGCTCGGCCGCCGCGTCGCCGTCTACGGCGGCGGCAACACGGCGATGGACGCGGCGCGGACCGCGAAGCGGCTCGGCGCCACCGACGCCGTCGTCATCTACCGCCGCACCCGGGAGCGGATGCCGGCGCACGGCTTCGAGGTCGCCGAGGCCGAGGAGGAGGGCGTGCAGATGCGCTGGCTGGAGACGATCAAGAGCTACGACGGCGGCGTCCTGGAGCTGGAGAAGATGGAGCTCGACGAGACCGGCTTCCCGCAGCCGACCGGCGAGACCGAGGAGCTCGAGGCCGACTCGCTGGTCCTGGCGCTGGGCCAGGAAAGCGACCTCTCGCTGCTGGAGGGGGTGCCGGGAATCGAGGTCGAGGACGGGGTCGTCGCGGTCGGGCCGAACATGATGACCGGCCACCCCGGGGTCTTCGCCGGGGGCGACATGGTCCCGGCCGAGCGCACCGTCACCGTCGCCGTCGGCCACGGCAAGCGCGCCGCCCGCCACATCGGCGCCTGGCTGCGTGGCGAGCAACTGACGCCGCCGCCGCGCCACGAGCTGGCCACCTTCGACACCCTCAACACCTGGTACTACTCCGACGCGCCGGCGACCGAGCAGCCGCGGCTGGAGGCGGCGCGGCGAGCCTCGAGCTTCGACGAGGTGGTCGGCGGCCTCGACGAGTCCAACGCCCTGTTCGAGGCGCGGCGCTGCATGTCCTGCGGCAATTGCTTCTCCTGCGACAACTGCTATGGCGTCTGCCCCGACAACGCCGTGATCAAGCTCACCGCCCCGGGCGAGCGCTACGAGATCGACCTCGACTACTGCAAGGGCTGCGGAATCTGCGTCGAGGAGTGCCCGTGCGGCGCGATCGAGATGGTCCCCGAGCAGGTGTGAGCGGGGGCTACCCTTCGCCGATGGCGCTCGCGAAGGCCACTATTGGACTGGAGGGGCTCGAGGAGCTGATCGTCGCCCTGCGCCGCCGCGGCTACGAGACGATCGGGCCGACGGTCCGCGACGGCGCAATCGTCTACGCCGAGATCGAGGGCGTCGCCGACCTGCCGGCGGGCTGGACCGACGAGCAGGACGGCGGCCGCTATCGGCTGGCGCCGCGCGAGGACGAGGCGCTGTTCGGCTACGCCGTCGGGCCGCAGTCGTGGAAGCGCTTCCTGCACCCGCCGGAGGTGACGCTGTGGCGCGCCGGCCGCGCCGCCGACGGCGGGCTCGAGGTCAGCGAGCCGCCCGACGAGCCGCCCGCCTACGCCTTCCTCGGCGTCCGCTCCTGCGAGCTGCACGCGATCGCCATCCAGGACACGGTGCTGCTGGAGGGCGCCTACCCCGACCCCTTCTACGCGGCGCGGCGCCAGGGCGCCTTCATCGTCGCCGTCAACTGCACCGTCGCCGGCGGCACCTGCTTCTGCGTCTCGATGGAGACCGGGCCGCGGGCGGAGTCCGGCTTCGACCTGGCGCTGACCGAGGTCCTCGGGCCCGGCCGCCACTGCTTCGTCTGCGAGGCGGGGTCCGAGCGCGGCGCCGAGCTGCTCGCCGAGCTGCCGCGCGACGACGCCGGGCCGGCGGAGCTGGCCGCCGCCGCGGCCGGGGTCGCCGAGGCCGCCGCCAACCAGGGGCGCCAGATGGACACGGACGGGATCAGGGACCTGCTCCTCGACAACCTCGAGCACCCGCGCTGGGAGGAGGTCTCCGAACGCTGCCTCACCTGCGGCAACTGCACGATGGTCTGCCCGACCTGCTTCTGCACCACCGTCGAGGACGGCTCCGACCTCAGCGGCGAGGAGGCCGAGCGGACCCGCCTCTGGGACTCCTGCTTCACCCTCGACTTCTCCTACGTCCACGGCGGCAGCGTCCGCTCCTCGGCGCGCTCGCGCTACCGCCAGTGGATGACCCACAAGCTGGCGACCTGGATCGACCAGTTCGGGACCTCCGGCTGCGTCGGCTGCGGCCGCTGCATCACCTGGTGCCCGGTCGCGATCGACATCACCGAGGAGGTGGCGGCGATCCGTGCCGACGCGCTCGATTGAGGACCTGCTGGCGGCGCTGCCGACCTTCGCCGGGCTGCCGCCCGAGCAGCTGGCGACGATCGCCGGCTGCGGCCGCACCTCCCGCTTCGCGGCGGGCGAGGAGATCGCCCGCGAGGGCGACCCCGCCGACACCTTCTACGTGATCCGCCGAGGGCGGGTGGCGCTGGAGCTGGCTGCGCCGGGCCGCGGGCCGCTGACGATCGGCACCCTAGGCGAGGGCGCCGTGCTCGGCTGGTCCTGGCTCTTCCCGCCCCACCGCTGGAGCTTCGACGCGCGGGCTTCTTGACCCGGCGCACTGCGCCCTTCTGCTCGAGCCGGGACACGAGCGTCTGAACGGTCGTGTAGGCGACCCGCTCGTCCGAGGGCAGGCTGTCGAGGATCTCGCGGACCGAACAGGTCCCGAGCGTCCAGCACTGCT
>JBLNAC010000077.1:0-5074 GCA_050259155.1 Syntrophothermus sp. | reverse complement strand
GGCGACCGCTACCTGGTCACCGGCCGTCCCGTGCCCGCGGCGGTCCTCGCCGCCGACCGCGACGCCGCCCGCGAGCGGTTCGGGATCGAGGCCGGTGCCCGCTGCCTGCTGGTCGTCGGCGGCAGCCAGGGCGCCCGCTCGCTCAACTTCGCCGCGCTCGAGGCCTTCGCCGAGCGCGAGGGGAGGTCGTTCAGCGTGCTGCATCTGGCCGGGCACCGCGACTACGAGGAGCTGCGGGCGCGGCTGGCCGCCGCGCCGCACCGCGAGCGCTACACGCTGCTCGCCTACGAGCCGAACCTCGGCGACGTGCTCGCCGCGTCGGACCTCGTCCTCGGCCGCTCCGGTGGCTCGATCTTCGAGGTCGCCGCCGCCGGCCGACCGGCGATCCTCGTTCCCTACCCGCACGCGACCGCCGACCACCAGAGCGCCAACGCCGCCTGGTTGGCCGACGCCGGGGCGGCGGTCGTCCTCGCGGACGAGGAGCTCGGACCGCGGCGGCTGAGCGACGAGGTCGGCGCGATCCTCGGCGACCCAGATCGGCTGGCGGCGATGGCGGCCGCCTCGCGGGGGCTGGCGAAGCCCGACGCCGCGCGCCGGATCGCGGACGAGGTCCTGGAGGCGGCGGCAAGATGAGCGCCTGGTCGGGGCGGCGGCTGCACTTCATCGGCGTCGGCGGCGCCGGCATGAGCGGTCTGGCGCTCGTCTGCGCCCGGCTGGGGGCGACGGTCACCGGCAGCGACCGGGCCGACTCCTCCTACATGGATCGGCTGCGCGCCGCCGGGCTGGAGCCGGTCGTCGGCCACGACGCCGCCAACCTCCCGGACGGGGCCGAGGTCGTCGTCTCGACCGCGATCGCGGTCGACAACCCCGAGCTGGCCCTGGCCCGCGAGCGCGGGCTCGAGCCGATCCATCGCGGCGCCCTGCTGGCCGAGCTCTGCGCCGAGAAGCGGCTGATCGCCGTCGCCGGCACCCACGGCAAGACGACGACGACGGCGATGGTCGTCTGGGCGCTGCGGGAGCTGGGCGCCGACCCGGCCTTCTTCGTCGGCGGCGAGGTTCCGGGGCTTGGCCCCGGCGGGACCGCCGCCAACGCCGGCTGGGGCGAGGGGGAGTGGGCGATCGCGGAGGCGGACGAGAGCGACGCCAGCTTCCTCCGCCTGCGCCCCGAGGTCGCTGTCGTCACCAACGTCGAGATGGACCACCACGCGCGCTGGGGCTCGCTGGCGCAGCTGCGGGCGGCGTTCGGCGAGTTCGTCGGCCCCGCCCGGGCCGTCGTCCTGCCGGCCCGCGGGGGGCTCGAGGGCCTCGGCGCGGGCGGGGAGGCGGTCGAGTTCGACGCCGACCGGCCGGGGCCGGCGGAGCTCGACCTCGCCGTGCCCGGCCGCCACAACCGCCTCAACGCCCGCGCGGCGCTCGGCGCGATCGGCGCCGCCGGCTTCGACCGCGGCGCGGCGGCGGCCGCGCTCGCCAACTTCGCGGGCGTGAGGCGGCGGCTCGAGCGCAAGGGGCGGCGCGGCGGAGCGTCTATATATGACGACTACGCCCACCACCCGACCGAGGTCCGCGCGGCGCTCTCCGCCCTGCGCGAGCTCGATCCCACGCACCTGACCGCCGTCTTCCAGCCCCACCTCTACTCGCGGACCAGGGCCTTCGCCGAGCAGTTCGGCGCCGCCCTCTCACTCGCCGACGAGGCGGTCGTGCTCGACGTCTACCCGGCCCGCGAGGAGCCGGTCGGCGAGCTGGCCGGGGTCAGCGGCCTCGACGTCGCCCGCGCCGCGGCGGACCGGATGGGGGGCCGGCGGGTGCGCTGGATGCCGCGCGCGGACGCCGCCGCCCGCGTCCTCGCCCCGGAGCTCGACCGCGCCCGCGAGGGCACGGTCCTGGTCACGATCGGCGCCGGCGACGTCTTCCGGCTGGGCGAGGCGCTCGTCGAGGGCGGAGCGGGGGAGGTCGGCGTATGAGAAGCTCGCCTCCGGCCGGGGTGCGGGCCGATTTCCCGCTGGCGAGGATGACCACGGTCCGCACCGGCGGCGCCGCCGACTTCTTTGCGGCGCCGGCCACGGCCGACGAGCTGGTCGAGCTGCTGCGCTGGGCGAGGGACGAGCGTCTGACGGTAGGAGTGGTGGGGTCCGGCTCGAACCTGCTGGTTGCCGACGATGGATTCCACGGCCTGGCGATCAAGCTGGACGGCGATCTCGCGACGATCGAGCGCGACGGCGAGCGCCTGCTCTGCGGCGGCGGCGCGCGGCTTCCGACGGCGGCCAGCCGCGCCGCCGGCTGGGGGCTGTCGGGGATCGAGTTCGGCGTCAACATCCCAGGCACGGCGGGCGGGGCGGTGAGGATGAACGCGAACGCCTACGGAGGGCAGCTCGCCCGGGTTCTCGGATGGGTCGAGGTCTGCACCGCCGGCCGCGCCGAGCGCCGGCAGCCGGACCAGCTCGGGTTCAGCTACCGCAGCTCGAACCTGCGCAGCGGCGAAGTGGTCTCGCGCGCCTGCTTCGAGCTCCGGCCGGGGGACCCGGCCGAGATCCGGGCGGCGATGGCGGCGATGCGCACTCGCCGCCACGAGGCGCAGCCGAAGGGGATCCGGACCTTCGGCTCGACCTTCAAGAATCCCGAAGACGAGCGCGCGGAGGGCCGCACCGCCGGGCAGCTGCTGGAGGCCGCCGGCTGCCGCGGCCTGGTCCGCGGCGGCGCCCGCTTCTCCGCGAAGCACGCCAACTTCGTCGAGAACTACGACGAGGCGACGACCGCCGATGTGCTGGAGCTGATGGCCGAGGGCAGGCGCCGGGTCCACGAGCGGTTCGGGGTCGAGCTGGAGCCGGAGGTCCAGCTGCTCGGCGAGGTGGAGCTCCCGGACGGCTGGCGGCTGTGAGGCGCCGGCTGGCCGTAGCCCTCCTGCTCGTCCTCGCGGCGGGCGTCGCCGGCTACTGGTTCCTGATCCGGGATGCGACCGTGACCGCGAAGGTCCACGTGCCGCGGCTCGCCGCGACGATCGGTGCCGGCGAAGGCGCGGTCGGGGTCAGCGCCGACGGTGAGGTGATCCCCTTCCTCCCGGTCCCCACCGAACCGCCGCTGCCGACGCTGCCGCTGGAACGGCCCCCGAGGAGCGGCCATCTGGCCGGCACCGCGCTGCAGCAGGCGAAGGTGCTGGGCGCCGCCCCCGAGCCGATTCGCCCCTACCTCGAACGGAGCTACTACGGGAAAAGCGGGGTGGACGTGATCCTCACCAATGGCGTGGAACTGCGCTTCGGCGACGCCTCGCAGGCGCGGCGGAAGTGGACGGCGGCGGCGGCGGTCCTGGCGGACCCATCGATCACCGCGCTTGATTATGTAGACCTACACGCGCCCGGACACCCCGCGGTCGGCGGCTCCGGGCACCTCCTCCCAGCCGCTCCGGAACGGGGATAGAGCGCCGCGGGCAGGTTCCGAGGCAAACCCTCGACCTCAGAGTGAGATCAGGCCAACTCTCAAGTCGCAGTCGAGACTGTCGCCCTGCAGGATGGCTTTCGCCGGTTTGACAGACCCGCTCCAATGCCCTACGTTGAGCGCAATTTCCGCGCTTAATGCGTAGGCTCGAACCCTTGAGCCTCGCTGAAGGCTCGGACGGAACAAGGCTCAACTCAATTAACAGCTGTCTCGCCGGCCCCGTTCCCCCAAGCCGGTGAGGAGGAAATCGGGAGATGGAATCCACTTACCTCGCGGTCATCAAGGTCGTCGGTGCCGGCGGCGGTGGCACGAACGCGGTCAGCCGCATGATCGACGCCGGGATCCGCGGCGTCG
The DNA here is from genome assembly GCA_050259155.1 of Syntrophothermus sp. Taxonomy (GTDB): domain Bacteria; phylum Actinomycetota; class Thermoleophilia; order Solirubrobacterales; family 70-9; genus VAYN01. Next base: position 1,291 of record JBLNAC010000077.1, on the reverse strand, counting down.
AGTTCGTCGCGGTCAACACCGACGCGCAGGCGCTGCAGGCCTGCGACGCCGACATCAAGCTCTCGATCGGCCAGGAGCTGACCCGCGGCCTCGGCGCCGGCGGCAACCCGGAGGTCGGGGCCGGCGCGGCGGCGGAGAGCCGCGACGAGATCAAGGAGGCGCTGAAGGGCGCCGACATGGTCTTCGTCACCGCCGGCGAGGGAGGCGGCACCGGCACCGGCTCGGCGCCGATCATCGCCGAGATCGCGAAGGAAGAGATCGGCGCCCTCACCGTCGGCGCGGTCACCAAGCCGTTCGAGTTCGAGGGCAAACGGCGCATGCAGCAGGCGCTCGAGGGCATCGAGAAACTGCGCAACAACGTCGACACCCTGATCATCGTCCCGAACGAGAAGCTGCTGCAGGCGGTCGAGCGCCGTACCTCGGTGCTGGAGGCCTTCCGCCAGGCCGACGACATCCTCCGGCAGGGCGTCCAGGGGATCACCGACCTGATCACGATCCCCGGCCTGATCAACCTCGACTTCGCCGACGTGCGGACGATCATGCGCGACGCCGGATCGGCCCTGATGGGCGTCGGCTCGGCCTCGGGCGAGGCCCGCGCCCTCGACGCGGCCAAAGCCGCGATCACCTCGCCGCTGATCGAGGAGTCGATCAAAGGCGCGACCGGGATGCTGCTGAACATCACCGGCCCCGAGGACCTCGGCCTGTTCGAGGTCAACGAGGCGGCCCAGCTCGTCCAGGCGGAGGCCGACGACAACGCCAACATCATCTTCGGCTCCGTCGTCGACCAGTCGATGCGCGACGAAGTCCGGGTGACGGTGATCGCCACCGGCTTCGAGGGCTTCGAGCTCCTCGCCCGCTCGCCGCAGCGGGTCCGCCGGCGCTACGAAAGCCGTCCCCGCGTGTCCGCCGAGGACACGGAGATCCGCAAACTGCGCGTCTCCGAGGACGACATCGAAGTTCCGAGCTTCTTGAAGGAATAGGCGCGCCGGCGGGGAGTCTACGCTGGCGGGCGGCCCCGGGGTCCTCCCGCCGCCGCTTCGCGGGAGTTCGTCGGGAGGTCTCCCCGGCCGCCTCGCCCGCACGGCTCAGGCAATAGCCTTGCTGCCCGTGAAGGTGACGCCGCTACATCAGCAGCACGAACTGCTCGGGGCGAAGCTGGTGCCGTTCGCCGGCTGGGAGATGCCGGTCACCTACGAGGGGGTCCGCGAGGAGCACATGGCCGTGCGGACGCACGCCGGCATGTTCGACGTCTCGCATATGGGCGAGGTCGAGGTCGAGGGACCGGGCGCCC
>JBLNAC010000076.1:0-5309 GCA_050259155.1 Syntrophothermus sp. | reverse complement strand
AAGTCGCCACAAGGGGGGAGTGGATGACGGGCCTCGACCCGATCACGCTCCAGGTGATGATCGGCGGCCTGCGCGCCGCCTGCGAGGAGATGGGCGCGGCGCTGATCCGCTCCGCCTACTCGGCCAACATCAAGGAGCGCCACGACTGCTCGACGGCGCTCTTCGACGCCCGCGGCGAGCTGGTGATGCAGGCCGAGCACATCCCGGTCCACCTCGGCTCGATGCCCGACGCCGTCGCCGCCGTGCTCGGCGAGCGCCACGAGCCCGGGGTCGCCTGGATCCTCAACGATCCCTACCGCGGCGGCACCCACCTGCCCGACGTGACGCTGATCTCGCCCGTCTTCATCGCCGGCGAGCTGTTCGGGTTCGCCGCCAGCCGCGCCCATCACGCCGACGTCGGCGGCCCGACGCCGGGCGGGATGCCGGCCTTCTCGCACACGCTCGAGGAGGAGGGGGTGCGGATCGCCCCGACCCGCGCCGAGCCAGCCGAGCTGGAGCGGCTGGCCGCCCTGATGCGGGCGCCGCGGCAGCGGCTCGCCGACCTCCGCGCCCAGCGTGCGGCCAACCGGATCGGCGAGCGCCGCCTCGCCGAGCTCGCCAAGCGCCATGGCGCCGACCGCCTGCGCGAGGGGATGGACGAGATCCTCGCCTACACCGAGCGTCGCACCCGCGCCGCCCTCGCCGCGCTGCCCGACGGCACCTACCTGGCCGAGGAGGTGCTCGAGGACGATCATGCGGAGGGCACCCGCGACGTCTTCCTCAGGCTGGCGGCGACGATCGAGGGCGAGAGCCTGCGGCTCGACTTCGCCGGCACCGACCCGCAGGTCGGCGGCAACCTCAACTGCCCCCTCTCGGTGACGAAGTCGGCGGCCTTCTTCGCCGTTCGCGTCATCACCGACCCGGATGCGCCGCCCAGCGCCGGCGCCCATCGCCCGATCGAGGTCGCGGCGCCCAGAGGCTGCCTGCTCAACGCCGAATTCCCGGCGGCGGTCGCCGCGGGCAACGTCGAGACCTCGAGCCGCGTCACCGACCTCGTGATCGCCGCCCTCGCCGGGGCCCGGCCGGTGCCCGCCCAGGGGCAGGGGACGATGAACAACGTCACCCTCGGGAACGACGACTTCACCTACTACGAGACGCTCGGCGGAGGCCAGGGGGCCTGCCCGGAGGCCGACGGGCCGAGCGCGGTCCACGTCGCGATGTCGAACACCCTCAACACCCCGGTCGAGGCGCTCGAGACCGAGTTCCCGATTCGTGTGACGAATCTCTCACTGCGCCGCGGCAGCGGCGGGCGCGGCGCCCACAGCGGCGGCGAGGGCATGGTGCGGGAGCTGGAAGCGCTCGCGCCGATGCGCTTCACGCTCATCACCGAGCGCCGTCGCCACCCTCCGAAAGGCAGCAATGGAGCCGAAAACGGAGCGACGGGCGCCAACTTCCTCAACGGCGACGAGCTGGCGAGCAAGGCCGCGGGGGAGCTCGCTCCCGGCGATCGGCTGCGCATCGAGACCCCCGGCGGCGGCGGCCGCGATTAGCGCCCGGATAATTTGGTAATTCGGCTGCGCTGCTCTAGAATGCGCGATCCCGGACGGGGTGCAACGCCTGTGACACGGCCCAGCTTCGCCCCCCGCCCGCCCACCACACGACTCGCAGCTACTGATCTCAGATGCCGATCGCTCTCAAGGAATGGGCTGTAACGGTTCGCGCGCTCGCGGAGGGGGAGCAGCTGCTGACGCTCCGCAAGGGCGGCATCCGCGAGGACAACAAGCACTTCGAGCTCGAGCACGATCGCTTCTTCCTCTACCCGACCTTCGACCACCAGCGCAACGACCTTGTGCGCGAGTCCCACCACCCTGAGCTGCGCCGCGCGCTCGAGGAGGGCGTCTGGCCGGACGAGGAGCCGCCGCCGAGGGCGCTGCTCCAGGACGGCGGCATCCCCCAGCCGGACCGGGTTCGCCTGCGGGCCTGGGCCGAAGTGACCGATCACTTCACGATCAGCGACCGGCGCACCCTCGACTGCCTCTCCCCCTTCTACATCTGGACGCCCGACTACGCCGAAAAGCGGCTCAACTGGAAGCGGCGCCATCCGCTGCACATCCTCATCCTGCGGGTCTACCGCATCCCGCGCCCGGTCACGGTGCGGGTCCGCGACGAGTACCACGGCTGCCGCTCCTGGGTCGAGATCGACCGGGAACTGCCGTTCGAGGGTACCCCGGTGATGGCCGACGAGGAGTTCGACCGCGCGCGCCAGGAGATTCGCGCGCTCTGCGATCAGGCCGAGCCCGCGCTCGTCTGACCGCTGGTCCGGGCGCTAGGCTCGGCGCGATGTCCTGGACCGAAACCGAGTCGCTGTCCTTCACGGCCAGGCACGATTCCGGGGACGCCGCTTTCGCGGAGCGGACGCTGGACCGGATGGAGAACCTCCGGCTCCGCCTCGAAGACCGCTTCCCGACGGTGCCCGACGAGGTCACCGTCGTCGTCCACACCAACCCGCTCTGGCTCACGGCGGCCCACCCGTTCCTGCCGGCGGCGCGGTGGTCGGCGGCCCCGGCGGGTCGCCGCTACCTCGCCGGCTGGGCGATGGCGACGGAGCTGCACGTCCTCAACGATCCCCACCTCGAACGGCGAGCGGCCGGGGACGACTCGCTGGAGGCGCTGCGGGGGACCGCCGAGCGGCTCTACGCGCAGCTCGTGATCGCCGCCAACAACCCCGCCCTGCCCCCCTCCTGGACGCCGCGGCGCTTCGCCCGCTACCTGCGCTGGGCCTGGCTGGTCGAGGGGGGCGCCCAGTACTTCGCGCGCCAGGTCGGGCTCTACCGGGCGGCGGTGATCCGCCGCCTGCGGGAGAGCTCGCGGCCCTCCTTCCCGCCCTCGCGCCGCGACGCGGTGATCCTCGGCGGCACGGTCTTCGACCTGCTCGAGAACGAGCGCGGGCCGGAGGCGTGCGAGCGGCTCGTCGACGGGCTCCTCCCCGGGGGTCCCGCCGTCACCCTCGAAGACGCCTTCGACGCGCGCTTCCGCGACATCGAGGCCGCCTGGCGCGACCACCTTCGCGCGATGGTCCGCCCGGTGGGCGTCGCCTGAGCCGGGCCCGAGCGACTAGGTCGCCTGGTAGACGATCCAGACCAGGATCACCGCCGCGACAAACGCGGCGCCGATCCAGAGCGCCAGGCGCGCGGGCGAGGTCCCTCCAGCGCCGCCCCGAGCGGCGCGCGCCTGGTCCTCGATCTCGGCGCGCTCCTCGGCCTCGTCCTCGATCATCGTCTCAGCGAGCACCTCGCGCGCCCTGGGCGCCTGGGCCTCGGCGACCATCACGTCGTGGGGGCCGGCGGCGAGGAAGTCGGGGTTGTCGAAGCCGCCGCTCCGCTTCAGCACGCTGGGGATCCCGGCCTCCGAGAGCAGGCCCTGGAGCATCTCGGCCTCGGCCTGGGTGCGGCCGAAGGCGACCTTCACCAGCTTGCCGCCGCCCCCACCGCCGCCGCCCCCGCCGCCGCCGCCCCCGTCGTGGTCGCCGGAGCCGACGCCGTGCGCGCCGCGATGGTGCGAGCCGCGCCTGCTGCTAGTCGACGTCGAGCGCGACATCGGCGACCCTCAGGTCCTTGAGCAGGAACGCCTTCACATCGGGCTCCTCGGGGTCGGCGAGGGAGACGATCACGTAGACCTGTTCGGGCCAGGCGACCGCCTGGTTGACGTCGGTCTGCGAGGGGTATGCGGCGCTCTTGGTGTGGGAGTGGTAGATGCCGAGCAGCTCGCCGCCGTCGGCTTCGATCGCCTTCAGCGCGTCGTACTGCCCCTGGGGGTCCATCTCGTAGCGGAGCGGGCTCGCGGCCGCGTTCTCGACCCGGACGACCTCGGTGGCGACGCCGTCGCGTCCCCCGATCATGCCGCAGCACTCGTTCGGGAGGTCCTCGCGCGCGTGCGCGACCATCTCTTCGATCAGGGCCCGGGGGATCCTCATCCGGCGCTGCGTCGCCGCTACCACCAGACGGTGGTATCCAGGTTCTCGATCTCCTCGATCGGCTTCGTGTAGACGCCCGAGGACAGGTACTTCCAGCCGTCGTCGGGGATCAGGAAGACGACGTTGCCGCCGTCGAGCTCGCCGGCGATACGAGCCGCGATCGCCGCGATCGCCCCGGCCGAGACGCCGGCGAAAACCCCCTCGTCGTCGAGCAGGCGCTTGGTCCAGACGATCGCGTCGCGGTTGGAGACCATGATCTTGCGGTCCAGCAGCGAGAGGTCGATGATCGGAGGGATGAAGCCGTCCTCGAGCGAGCGCAGCCCCTGGACCAGCTCCCCCTGCATCGGCTCGGCGGCGACGACGAGCGTCTCCGGGTTGGCCTCCTTCAGCCGCCGCCCGTTGCCCATCAGCGTGCCGCCGGTGCCGAGGCCGCCGACGAAGGCGGTCACCTCGTCCAGCTCTTCGAGGATCTCGACCGCGGTCCCGTTGTAGTGGGCGAGCGGATTGGCCTCGTTGCCGTACTGGTAGGGCATGTAGTAGGTCGGGTCCTGGGCCATCTCGAGCGCCAGCTCGACCGCTCCGTTGGAGCCCTTGGCGCCTTCCGAGTAGACGATCTCGGCGCCGTACATGCGCAGCAGCTGCGTCCGCTCCTCGGTCACGTTGTCGGGCATCACGACCTTGACCGGATAGCCCTTGCGCCGGCAGATCATCGCCAGCGCTATGCCGGTGTTGCCCGAGGTGGGCTCGAGGATCGTCTGGCCTGGCTCGATCGCCCCCTCCGCCTCCGCCGTCTCGATCATGCTCTTCGCGACCCTGTCCTTGACCGAGCCGGTCGGGTTGCGTCCCTCCAGCTTGGCGAAGATGCGGACGTCCGGCTTCGGGGTGAGCCGTGGGAGCTCGACCAGGGGCGTGTTGCCGACGGACTCGACGATGTTGCCGAACCGCCCCCCGCAAGGTCTGTTGAGTAGCTGATCCATGCGTGTTCCGGGCCCCAAAGCTTCAGAAAGTGTAGCGGCGGCGGTGAGCAGGCGAGCCGGTTCTCGAACCGCGCCCGGAGCGACCGCAGCCCCCAGGCACCGCCCGCCGGGCCTACGCGACCGCGGCCCGGGCATGTATGTTCGCCGGGGTTACAGGCAAATACTGAATGGGAGGACTCCACGGATGAGCAAGACCCGGCTGACCGCCTGCGCGGTCTTCCTACTGGCGATCGCGTCGCTGGCGCTGGTCGCCTGCGGCGGAGGAGGCGGCGGCGAAGCAACCGCCAGCGGCGAAGAAGGCAAGCCGCTGACCGTAGGCTCGGACATTCCCTATCCGCCCTTCGAGCAGGGCAAACCGGGCGAATACACCGGCTTCGACG
>JBLNAC010000075.1:0-2599 GCA_050259155.1 Syntrophothermus sp. | reverse complement strand
TGCGTGATCGCGCCGGCCGCCGAAAGGCAGATCTACTTCGAACTGTTCGCCTTCGTCTACGTGTCCGCGAACCCGACGGGAGGCAAGGCCGCGTGGAGCGAACGCGTCAAGATCGACAGCGCCTTCCACGGCCTCGAGGCCGTCAGCTGCCTCTCGGCGCCGCTGTGCGTGGCAGCCGGCGCGCGCGGCGACGTCGTCACCTCGGGAAACCCGCTGGGGGCCGCCGGCGAATGGTCGCCGGCGAATGTCGACGAAGAAAACAACATCTTCGCCGTGTCCTGCCCGTCGACCGGCTTCTGCGCCGCCGGCGACATCGCGGGGAACGTCGTGACCTCTACCAACCCGACCGGTGGGAGCGGGGCCTGGAGCGTCGCCCACGTCGACGGAGGCAACGCGATATTCGGCGTCTCCTGTCCGTCGGCGGCGCTCTGCGTGGGAGTGGACGACCAGGGCAACGTCCTCGCCAGCGCCGAGCCCAACGCCGGGCCGACGGCATGGAACGTGACGAAACTCGAGGAAGGCGGCGGATTCCTCGACGCCGTGTCCTGTCCCTCGAGGGGGCTCTGCCTCGCCACCGACGTCGGTGGCTATCTGCGCGTCGGGACCTCCGAATCCGGCGAAGGTGAAGGAGGAGGGGGGGCGGGAGGAGGAAGCGGCGGCGTGACCGCGCGCCTGACGGTCGGTGCGCCGAGCGCGGGGCGACCCCTGGTCTTCGACGGATCGGGGAGCGGCGCCGGGCACGAAGGGATCGCCGGCTACCGCCTCAGGCTCAGCAGCGGCGGCCGGGAAATCGCCTGCGGCGCCGGGGCACCGGACCTCAGCGTCAAGTTCGCCGGCCCGGTTGCGGGCACCGCGACGCTCACCGTGCTGGGCGCCGCCGGTGCCAGCGCCAGCACCTCGGTGCCGTACGCGACCAGCGGGCCGAGGCTCCTCAAACGCGGCAAGCGCGCCGCCAGCAGCGGCGTGGCCAGGGTCCCGGCGAGGCAGGCGATCGTCTCGGCGCAGTGCCAGCCCGCGCCGACCTCCCCGCCGGAAGAGATCACCGTCGCCGGCAACCGGACGATCGACGCGAGCTGCGAGGTCCACGCGGGCCTGGTCGACGCGGTCGGCTGCGGACTGCGCGAAGTCTCGCTCTGTACCGGCCTGCCGGCGCCCGAGCGTCAGATTCTCGAAAGGCACCTCAACCAGTACTCCGGCTGTCACTTCCAGAGCGAAGCGCGAGGGGCCTTCCTCTCGCGGGCCGGATCCACGGGCACGCACGTCGAAGAATGCGCCTTCCACTGCGTCCCGGTGGTCGATGCCTACTACGCATCCCGGGAACCGGTGCGCGTCAACGGCCTCGACATCGTCCCGCGGCCTGGCGCCTCCGTCGTGATCGCGGTGGGCGGGCTCTACTCGACGAACTTCGGGACCAGGCACGCCGCCTACCTGGTCAGCTCGAACGCCGACGTCAAGCTGGAGAGCGTGCCGTTGCAGCTCTCGAGCGCGCTCGACTACAGCGTCGGGGCAGGCGAAGCAAAGGCGCATCTCGCAGAATTCGACATCAGGCACCCGGTGCCGTTCCTGCCCGAATTCAGCGACCTGCCGCTGACCGGGACGCTCTCGGCCGACCTCGTCCCCGGGGGCGCCACCGAGCTCGCTGCCAACGTCGGGCTCCCGGACGTCTTCGCCGACGAGGAAGGCCACGGCCTGACGACCAGCCTTGCCCTGCGGACCGACAACGCCCATGGCCTCAACCTCGACAGCTTCCACCTCGCGATCCCCCACGCCTTCCTCGGCGACGCGGAAATCGAAGGAGCCTCGCTCGACTACTCCCACCAGGCGGAATCGCTGGAAGGCAAGGCCGCCGTCGTGCTCCCCGACGGCGACACCGTCTCCGCGGAAATCGGCTTCCTGCGCGGCAGCTTCGACAAGTTCCACTTCGACTACGCGTTCCAGCCCGGCGAAGGAATCGAAATCTTCGACGGGATCTACCTGACCGAGCTCTTCGGCGGCCTGCGGCTGGAACCGACCGAGCTGGAAGGCGGATCGCGCGTCTCGATCGGCCCCTCGGTGACGGACCAGGGCTGCGGCACGGTCGACGTGCGCGGCAACCTGATCGTCCACTTCGGGCCCCTCCCGTTCTCGATCGGGGGGTCGGGGACCAACGAGCTGCTGTGTCAGGACGTCGGCGGCCGCTACTTCCACGTCGACTCCGATGGGCACGTCGAACTGGGCGAGAACGTCAAGTTCGTGATCCCGAGCCCCGAGACCGGCGATGAACCGCCCCTCGCCAGGGTCGCCGGCGAACTGAACGGCCTCGGCTACGCCGACCTCAAGTCGAAGAAGCTCCATTTCCAGCTCGACGGGATCGAGCAGGCATCCCTGGATCTGTTCGGGCTCAGCGGCGAATACAGCGCCGAGGCGGTCGTCTCCGACCTCGGCTTCGGCGTCTGCGCTGAGCTGAACGGCCCGTTTGGAAGCAAGTGGCACCCCGGTTTCGGGGAGGACTTCGCGAGGGTCAACCCGCTCGTCCTCGTCGCGCCCGCGCCCGTCGCGCTCGGGTTGCTCGCGCAGAACCTGACGATCGAAACCGACAGCTGCAACGTCGCCCAATACC
>JBLNAC010000074.1:0-5997 GCA_050259155.1 Syntrophothermus sp. | reverse complement strand
CGGCCGCCGGCACTGCTGTCCTGGAGCGCGACGACCCGGCGCTCGTCCCGCTGGAGACGCTCCCCGGTCGCAACCACTACGTGTTCCCCGCCGGCGAACGCCCGCCCTGGCAGTGGCGCGTCGACGGCCGCTACCCGGGCTGGTCGAGCTAGCTGGGTGTCAGAGGGCCTGCGAGCGCGGGACGTAGCGGTGGTGCAGCATCAGCACGTTGCCGTCGGGGTCCCGGAAGTGGGCCATGTGGCAGACGCCGCTGTCGATCGTGTCGGCGGGGAACTCGACCCCGAGTGATTCGAGCTCGGCGCGCGTCGCTTCGACGTCGTCGACGTGAAAGGCGACCGGGTGCGAGTGCGGCGCGAACCCGATCCCGAAGGCGCTCGATTCGATGATCGCGATCGTCAGCGAGCCGGTCTCGAACTCGACCCCCGGTTTGCTTCCGTAGCGGATCGATTCCGGCAATCCCAGCGTCGTGCCGTAGAACTCGACCGCGCGCTCGAAGTCCTGAGTCGGCAGGGTGATGAAGTCGACGCCGTCGATCGGGGTCGTCCGCTCCGTCATCCGCACCACGGTACTGCGGTCGATCGCGGCGTTAGCGTTATGGTGGTTCGTCAGCAGGTTCGGTCCACCGGGTCCGGCCCGACATCGAGGCGCGGAGCAGATGATCCCAGCGAAGATTCCGACGGCGATCGCGGCGCTGCTGCTCGTTCTGGCGCTCCTGGCGCCTGCCGCGGCCCTCGGCGCCGGCCCAAGGGTCACGGTCTTCGGTCAGGAAGACCAGATCGTGGCGATCTTCAAGAGCGCCAAGTGCAAAAAGACGAAGCCACGCGCCGGCAGGGCCTCCTCCTGGTACGCCGAAGCCGTCTCCACCAACGGGGGGTACGAACTCTCGGCCGACATCTTTCGGTCCTTCACCGGGTTCCACAAGTACGACCTGGCGCTTGAAACGAACCCCAGCGCGTACCTGCGGTTCAGCGTCAAGGGCGAGTTCCAAAGCGGCGGCTACAGCAACGAATTCGTTCCGCCGTTCCCGGTGCCGGGGGCGGGGCAGATCAGGTTCTCGCCCAACGGCCGGCGGGTCGGACTGGGCTTCGGGCCGGCGATGTGGAACCGCGACGCGTCGGACGCCGTCGTCCTCGCCGGCGCCATCGAATGCCACTACCCGGCGAAAAGACGCTGAGCGGGCCGCCACGCCTCAGGCCGAGCTCGCCCCCGCCGCCGCCTCTTCCTTGTCGGCGTCCTCCTGCGCCTGCCGCATCAGGCCGCGCCAATCCGTGGTTCGGAAGACGAGCAGGATCGCGACGAAGCCGAGCACGACCGACCAGGCGGCCATCGCGATCTGGGTTCCGACCGAGAACGACAGCACCGCGGTTCGGGAAGGACCTTCCAGCGTCGCCACCAGCAGCGCCTGCTGGGCGCCGGCGCCGCCGGGGGTGAAGGGGATGACGTTGGCGATCGCCTGCACGCTCATCACCAGCATCACGTTCCCGAGCGAGCCGCCGATCTCGAACGCTTCGAGGAAGAACCAGAAGGCGGCGAAGCGCAGCACCCACCCGACCCCCTGCCAGGCGAAGACCTCGCGCATGTAGCGGCGCGGCGTGGTGAGGATGATCACGCCCTGCCTCACCCGCGCCCAGAAGCGCCGCACGTGGCGGCCGAGCCATATCGTGCCGGCCACGAGCACGATCAGCAGCACGCCGGTTACGATCGCCAGCGTCCGCGGGTGTTCGGCCCAGAAGGAGAGCTCGAAGGCCGGCAGGTCGGGGATGCTCGGCAGGGGCGGCAGCAGGCCCTGCGTGACCGCGTAGACGAGGACCAGGATGCCGACGCTCGTGTCGAAGACGGCCTGGACGAGGAAGGACGAGGTGACGGCCGGGTAGGAGGAGTCGCGGATCTGGCGCTTGACGAGGAACACCTTGGTCACGTCACCGGCGTGGGCGGGGACGATCGCGTTGATCCCGGCCCCGGCCAGATAGGCGGCCGCCAGCGGCACGAAGGCGATGCGCTGCTCGGGGTAGGCGGCGCGCAGCACGTTGCGCCAGGCCCAGGCCCGCGCCAGCTGCATCCCCAGCAGGCAGAGCAGGGCGAGGGCGAACGGCGTCCAGTGGATTTCCGAGAGGTGGCGGAAGAACGAGGCCGCCGCATTGAAGAAGCGTTCGAAGCTGTCAGCGAAGTCGGCGAACGGCATCGCAGCTACACTAGCCCGCCCGTGCCGCGCACCGACACGCACCCTCTGCCGCGCCAGTCCTCGCCCCATCCCGCCGACGAGGCGATGTGCGCCCGCGCCCGCGAGCGCTTCACCGGCGACCGCCGCAGCGGGCTCCGCCGGCGCCGCAAGCGCCACGCGGCGATGCCGAACCTGATCATCATCGGCGGCCTCAAGTGCGGTACCACGAGCATCCACCACTACCTCGGCCTGCACCCCGAGATCCAGATGTCGAAGCCGAAGGAGCTCAACTTCTTCGTCGAGGAGCTGAACTGGGACCTCGGCCTCGATTGGTACGCGAGTCGCTTCGACGACCGCTTCAAGGTCCGCGGCGAGTCGTCGCCGCACTACACGAACCTGCCCCGCTTCGACGGGGTCGCCGAGCGGATCAGGCAGCACTGCCCCGACGCGAGGCTGATCTACATGGTGCGCGACCCGATCAAGCGGATCCTCTCGCACTGGGTCCACGCCACCGGAGCCGGCTACGAGACGCGTGAGTTCGTGCCGACGCTGTCGCTGCCGGACACCCAGTACGTCAACCGCTCCCGCTACTGGATGCAGCTGCAGCCCTACCTCGAGACCTTCGACCGCTCCCAGATCGAGATCATCACCCAGGAGGAGCTCCAGACCGAACGCGAGGCGACGATGCGCAAGGCCTTCGCCTTCGCCGGCGTCGACGAGAACTTCTTCTCCGAGCAGTTCGACCGCGAGTGGGAGAAGTCGAGCGCCAAGCAGGGCGACAAATACCAGTTCATGGAGAAGCTGATCAAGCTGCCCGGCTTCCGCTCCTTCGACCGCAACTTCGACCGCCTGCCGGAGTCGATGCGCTGGGTCGTGGAGAAGATCGTCCACGACCCCGAGAAGCCCCCCGCGCCGAAGCCCGAGATCCCCGCCGACCTGCTCCAGACGCTTCGGGGCCGGTTCGCCGAGGACGTCGCCGAGCTGCAGAAGTTCGCCGGCCGCGAGTTCGCCGGCTGGAACGAGTACTCCTGACCCGCGCGGTCGAGCCGATGCGGCGCCTGCTGCCCGACCCCGGCCCGACCACGATCGAGGAGCAGCTCGACGGCTACCGCCCCTGGGAGCAGGCGCCGACCGGCCGGCCCCTCGTCGCCGTCAACTTCGCCGCCACCGTCGACGGCAGGGCAACGATCGGCGGCGTCTCCGGACCGATCGGCTCCGCCGCCGACACCGAGATGCTGGCGCGGCTGCGAACCCGCTTCGACGCGGTCATGATCGGCGCCGGGACGATGCGAGCCGAGCGCTACGGGCGGATCGTCGCCAACCAGGAGCAGCGCGAACGCCGCGAGCGCCACGGCCTTCCCCACGACCCGCTGATGGTGATCGTGAGCGGCCGCCTCGATCTGCCCTGGGACGCGCCGCTGTTCACCGACGGCGGCGGCCGGGTCCTGGTCTTCACCGCCTCGGAGGCCGAGCCGCCCCCGACCGCGACGCCGCTGCGGGTCATCCGCCACGAGCGGTTCGTCGACGTCGTCGAGGCCCTGCGACAGCTCCGGGTCGAGCGCGGCGTCCGGGCCGTGATCTGCGAGGGCGGCCCCGGCCTCCACAACCAGCTCCAAGGGGCCGGCCTCGTCGACGACCTCTTCCTCACCATCGCGCCGAAGCTCGCCGGCGGCGCGGGCCCGCGGATCATCGAGGGCGACCTCCCCGGCGTCACCGAGCTCGAGCTGCGCTGGCTGCTCGAGCAGGACGGCGAGCTCTTCGCCCGCTACGGCCGCCGCTGATCGACTAGCTTCCGCCGATGGACTTCGCCCCGAGCCCCGAGGTCGCCGCGCTGCGCGAGCGGATCCTCGACTTCATGGACGCACACGTCTACCCGGCCGAGCGCGAGGTGATGGAGGCGCTCGACGCCGAGGTCGCACCGGGCGTCCCCTATCCCGCGAGCCTGGTCGCGATCCGCGAGCGCGCCAGGGCCGAGGGGCTGTGGAACCTGTTCATGCCCGACGAGCGGTTCGGGCCGGGGCTCTCCAACTGGGAGTACGGGTTGCTCTGCGAGGAGATGGGGCGCAGCCCGGTCGCGGCCCCGATGGCCTTCAACTGCTCGGCCCCGGACACCGGCAACATGGAGATCCTCGCCGAGCACGGGACCGCCGAGCAGCGCGAGCGCTGGCTCGAGCCGCTGCTGGAGGGCCGGATCCGCTCCTGCTTCTCGATGACCGAGCCGGAGGTGTCGGGCTCGGACCCAACGCTGCTGCAGGCCCGGGCGGTCCTCGACGGCGATGAGTGGGTGATCGACGGCCACAAGTGGTTCACGTCCGGAGCGGTCGGGGCCGACCTGGCGATCGCGATGGTCGTGACCGACCCCGACGCGCCGCCCTACAACCGCGCCTCGATGATCTGCGTCCCCACCGACACCCCCGGGTTCGAGCTGGTCCGCTCGGTCTCGGTGATGGGACACGCCGCCGGCCCGGGCCATTGCGAGATCCGCTACGAGGGCTGCCGCGTCCCGGCCGCCAACCTGCTCGGCGAGCGCGGCGCCGGCTTCGCGATCGCCCAGGACCGGCTCGGCCCCGGTCGTATCCACCACTGCATGCGGGCGATCGGGACCGCCGAGCGCGCGCACGAGATGATGTGCCGCCGCGCCAACGAGCGCGTCGCCTTCGGCGGCCCACTCGCCGACAAGCAGTTCGTCCAGGAGGCGATCGCCGCCTCGCGGATGGAGATCGACCAGGCCCGCCTGCTCACCCTCTTCGCCGCCTGGAAGATGGACGCCGACGGCAAGCGCGCCGCCCGCCAGCAGATCTCGGCGATCAAGGTCGTCGCCGCCAACATGGTGATGAGCGTGCTTGACCGCGCGATCCAGGTCCATGGCAGCCTCGGGATGACCGACGACACGCCGCTGGCGGCGATGTGGCGCTTCAGCCGTATGCTGCGCCTCGCCGACGGCCCCGACGAGGTTCACAAGATGGTCCTCGCCCGCCGCGAGCTCAACCGCTGGGCGAAGCGGGCCGAGGCGGAGGCCAGCGACACGCTGGCCTCCGCCCATGCACCGCGGATGATCTAGGTCTAGCCGCCGAAGACGGCGATCGCGCCGATGATGCACGAGTCGCCGGCGAGGAACGGGCCGTTGCCGATCGCCGGGGTGCCGGACTTGGCGGCGGTGCCGCCGATCAGGCCGGTGATCTGAGTCCCGTCGGTGGCCGTGGCCTGGAACTCCTCGTCGTTGGACACCGCGGTCGCTTTGTTGAGTTCCGCGGTCGAGTCATCCTCCATCACCCGTTCTTTCTCGGGCGTGGCGGGTGAGAGGTATTCCTGCGTCGTGTTCGTCGGCAGTTCGGCGCCGTCCTCCGAGCCCAGGGTCGCCAGACCGCTGGTCAGTTCGATGTAGGTCTTCTCCTGGACTTTCCCTCCGGCGACCTGGAAGCATTTGCCGTAGAAGGAGAACGGCCCCACCGAGCCGAGCACCACCTTCGGCGCCGCTTCTTCGCTCGGCGCTGCGTTGACGACCTGCCCCTTGAACACCTTCACGAGCTGGGTCTGGCTGTTGCCGACCGAGTTCGTAGCGAGCTGACCGGCGCCGACGCCTCCGGGCTTGATCTTGGCGGCGGTCACCGCCTTGGCCTTGATCTTGTTGGTCGTGACCGCGTTGTTCTTGATCTTGGCCGACGTCACCGAGTTCTTCTTCAGCTGCTTGCTGCCGACGCTGTTCTTGGCCAGCTGCGTGGCGGCGAACGCGGTCGCGCCGCCAAGGATCAGGAAGACGGCAAGCGTAGACATCACGTTGCCGTAGGTGAGGTACCTGCGAATTCTCTTCATGTGGGACTCCTGGGTCGAGGATT
>JBLNAC010000073.1:0-2703 GCA_050259155.1 Syntrophothermus sp. | reverse complement strand
CGCAACCGACAACCGCGTAAGGACCGGAGCTTCGGCCTCGGGGCAACGATGGGCTCGCTCCAGGGCACCCAGGCCGAGTTCGCGCTCGTGCCGCACGCCGACCTGACCCTGCGCAGGGTCCCTGAGAGCGTCGGTGACGACGTGGCCCTCTTCGCCGGCGACGTGATGGGGACCGGCTACCACGGGGTCGCGGCGTCCGGCGTCAGCGCGGGCGAGGTGGTCGCGGTGCTCGGCCTGGGCCCGGTCGGGCTCTGCGCCGTCCAGGCGGCGAAGCTCGCCGGCGCGCGGGTGATCGCGATCGACACGGTCGAGCAGCGCCTCTCGCTGGCGGAGTCCTTCGGCGCGACGCCGCTGCACCTCGAGGAGCAGGACGTCCGCGGGGAGGTGCGGGCGCAGACCGAGGGGCGGGGCGGGGTCGACGTGACCATCGACGCCGTCGGGCACGTCGAGGCGCTCGAAATGGCGCTGCGCCTGACGCGGGCCTGCGGGCGGGTCCAGTGCATCGGCATCTACGCAGAGCGGGGACAGCTGCACCTCGGGCTGGCCTGGCTAAAGGCGCTGACGATCCGCGGCGGGCAGGCCAACGTCATCGCCCACCTGGATCCGGTCCTGGAGATGCTCGCGGACGGGCGCCTCGATCCCTCGCCGCTGGTCACGCACCACATGCCGCTCGAGCAGGCGCCCGAGGCCTACGAGATCTTCGATCGCCGCGAGGCGCTGAAGATCGTCCTCACCCCGTAGGCCGGGATCAGCCGGCCGGATCGGGGTCCGCCAGCCGGCCCTCCGCGTAGTTAGCCGCAACCGGCGCTGCCGGTCTCTACCGATGGCGCCGCCGCGGGGCGAGCCTAGGGTGACGCCGATGAGACCGGTCGCGTCAACGCCTGACGGCGCGCGCTTCGCGGGCGTCCTTCTGCTGCCCGCGGTCGGCATGCTGTTCGTCGCCCTCGCCCTCGCCCCGGGCGCCTCGGCGGCGAGTCGCGCCGCGCAGGGATGCGGCGACGTGGTGGTGCAATTCCAGCCCGAGGGGAGCGGCGGCGCCCACGCGATCAGCGCGGTCGGCGTCAGCTGCGACCGGGCGCGCACCGTCGCCCGCAGCTGCGTCAGGGGAACGGTCGCCGAGGGCTGGACCGCCACCACCTGGGACGGAAGGGTGCGGCTGGCGAAGGGGGAGAAGCGGGTCGCCTACACCGGCGTGGGCGGCGGCGGCTGCGGCTACCAGCAGCAGGCCTGCCGCGACTTCGGCTACCGCGGCGTCGGCTTCTTCAACCTCGAGGCCGTGGGCATCTCATGCGACGGGGCGAAGGGCAAGGCGAAGGCCTGGTACGACGCCGGCGGCGCGTGCTCGTTCGGCAGCACCTGCAAGGTCGGCAAGTACCGCTGCCAGGCCAATCCGAAGACGGCGACGATCGAATGCCGCCGCCAGAACGGGTTCCGCTTCCGCTGGCAGATGGGCGAGTAGGGCCGCCGGGTCCGTTGCCGGATCGGCCAGCCTCAGCTAGGCCCCGGCCGCGCCGCTGGCGGCCTCCGCGCTGGTATGGGGGAACGGCCGCCTGCAGCCGCGCGGGAACCGCTCCAGGTAGCCCTGATCCTCGGGTCCTTCCGCACGAAGCTTCCAGCCTCGCTGATCTCGGTCACGGTCTCGCCCGGCCAATGGCCCGAGGCGTCAAGCCGCCATCGATGGCCCGATTCGTCCCCCGTAACCACCCGCGGATTATCAAGCAGCCGGCTCACTGCTGGTCGATCTCTGCACCCAAACGAAGGCGATGCTCAATACTGGACCTCCCAGCCCTAGTCGCCCCAAAGGAGCCGAGATGGCCACTGCCGAGACCGAGACCCCTTCTCCAGTCGATATCGCCCGGGAGGTGTTCGAGACGGTGCTGAACCAGCGCGACGCCGAGGCGCTGCGCCCCTACTGGGCCGACGATCTGGTCGAGGAGCTGCCGACCGGCACCTACCGGGGGCCGGACGAGATGGCGCGGTACTTCGCCGAGACCTTCGCGGCGCTTCCCGATTTCCACATCGAGCCCGAGCGGATCGCCGGGGAGGGCGAGACCGTGTTCGTCAAGTGGCGATTGACCGGGACCTTCAGGGGCGCTCCCTGGCAGGGCATCGAGCCGACCGGCGATCGAATTGAGCTGACCGGCATGGACTGCTTCACCCTCCGCGAGGGGAAGGTCGTTCACAACATCGTGGTCTTCGACCAGGGGTCCTTCGGCCGGCAGATCGGAATGCTGCCGGCGAAGGACTCGGTCGGGGAGCGCACGATGAGGGCGGCGTTCAACGTGCGAACAAAGCTGAAGCACCGATTCGCTCGCGCTGGCGGCTGAGCAGGCAGGCACCTAAGTCGCTGCAAGTCGATAGGTCGAATCCACGGCGGGATTGGTCTTTGACGACCACCCCGGCTAGTGGAACCCATGGATGGGCTTCCCGATGCGGCAGGGATGCTGGCCTAGGCGGGCTCTTCCAAAGGGCCCTGACCTTCGCCAGGAGACCCGGGCTTGCGAGGGGCGACGGGGTCGTCCTCTACGCGGCCGGAGCCGGCATGGTCTTTGCGGTTGGCAGGGCGATCGGCGACCCCTATCTGGACCAGGACGATGTGACCGATTGGCCATGGCGGATCGACGTCCGGCTGGACCACTGGCTGCAGTTCGTCCACGAAGGGGTGCCGCTCGACGTCCTCAGCGTCGACGGGAGAGACTTGGC
>JBLNAC010000072.1:0-6280 GCA_050259155.1 Syntrophothermus sp. | reverse complement strand
AACTCGAGCCGCCGCAGGCTCCGAGGGTCGGTCTCGGACAGCGCCCGCTCGCCCGGGGTCCTCCAGTCGAGACGAACCGCGTCGACGTCGGTGAGGAGGATCAGCAGGTCGGCGTCCAGACGTCGCGCCAGCAGCGCCGCCGTCAGGTCCTTGTCGATCACCGCCTCGACGCCGCGCATCGTGCCGTCGGCGTCGACGGTGACCGGGATGCCGCCGCCACCGGCGCAGATCAGCGTCGTACCGCTCTCGACCAGCATCCGCAGGCTGCGCAGCTCGGCGATCGCCTGGGGCTCCGGCGAAGGCACCAGGCGGCGGTATGAGTCGCCGTCCCGTCCCACCGTCCAGCCGCGCTCCTCGGCGAGGCGCCGCGCCTCGGCGGCGTCGTAGACGGGTCCGATCGGCTTCGAGGGCGACCCGAAGGCGGGATCGTCGGGGCTGACGACGACCTCGGTCATCACCGTCACCACGTCGCGCCCCGGCAGCGCGTTGCGCAGGGCCATCTCCAGCATGTGGCCGACCATCCCCTCGCTCTCGGCGCCGAGGACGTCGAGGGGGTAGGGGTCGACCGCGGAGTAGCTCTCGCTCTGCAGCGCCAGCAGGCCGACCTGGGGGCCGTTGCCGTGGGTGATGATCAGCTCGTGCCCGTTCGCCAGCTCGGCGATCGCCGACGCCGCCCGCTCGACGTTGCGCCTCTGGTCGTCGGCGTCGGCAGGCTGCCCCCGCCGCAACAGCGCGTTGCCTCCGAGTGCGATCAGGATCCGCATCCGCAGATGATGGCCGGGCGTCGCCGCCGCCCCATCGTGCGAGTCCCACATGCGCGCCTTCGGCACCTCCCGGGCGCGGGCTGGCAGACTCCAGGGCGAATCACGATGGCAGCAGAGCAGACGACCGTCGTCCTCGCCGACGACCACAACGTGATCCGCGCCGGCCTGCGGGCGATGCTCGAAGCCGAGGAGGACCTGCGCGTGATCGGCGAGGCGGCCGACGCCGCGGCGGCGGCCAAGCTGGTCGCCGACAGGCGTCCCGACGTCCTCGTGCTCGACCTGCAGATGCCGGGCGCGGACCCGCGCCGCGACATCGCCGACCTGCGGGAAAGCACGCCCGGCACGGCGATCGTCGTCCTCACGATGCAGAACGACCCGCGCGGAGCGCGGGACCTGCTCCGCGCCGGCGCCGCCGGCTACGTGCTGAAGCGGCGGCGGAGAGGCAGCTGACGGAGGCGATCCGCACCGCGGCCGCCGGCGGCTCCTACGTCGACCCCGAGCTGGGCGGGGCGATGGCGAAGCTCGCCGCCGACCCGCTTCAGAGCCTGAGCCAGCGAGAGCTCGAACTCCTGCGCCTGGTCGCGCTCGGCCACACTAACCGCGAGATCGGCGAGTCGCTCTTCCTCAGCGTGCGCGCGGTCGAGGTCAACCGTGCCAAGCTGCTCGAGAAGCTCGGCCTCCAGTCACGACCGGAGCTGGTGCGCTTCGCGATCGCCAACGGCGTCATCGACGCCGGCGGCGCCGGCTGACCGGCGCGCTCAGGCCTCGCCGACGGGGACGCGCGCCTCGACCCGGGTCCCCGCCCCCGCGCGCGCGCTCACCTTCAGGTCTCCGCCCAGCATCTCGACCCGCTCGCGCATGCCGACCAGCCCGCGGCCGTTGGCGGCCGAGCCCGGTTCGAAGCCGACGCCGTCGTCCTCGACCGCGATCCGCACCATCCCGTCCTCGTCGGCGACGGAGAGGCTGGCGCTATGCGCGTCGGCGTGCTTGACGACGTTGTTCAGGGCCTCCTGCGCGAGCCTGTAGACGACCCGCTCCGCCTCGCCGGTCAGCTCGCGCCGCAGCTCGATCTGAGCGTCGACCTCGAAGCCGCCACGGGCGCCGAGCTCGTCGGCAAGGGCCTCGAGCGCCCCCGTCAGCCCCAACCGCTCCAGCGCGGCCGGCCGCAGGTCGTTGATCAGCCGGCTCAGCTCGTTGATCTGAGACTCGAGGCTCTCGACCGTGTCCTCCGCCGCCTGCGCGACCCGCGCCTCGCGCTCGGGGGCGCCGCTCTGCAGCGCCGCCGCCAGCGAGATCCGGATCGCGGCCAGCCCTTGCAGGGCGTCGTCGTGCAGCTCCTGGGCCCAGCGGCGGCGCTCGCGCTCGCCGATCTCGACCTGCTGCTGCAGGCGCTCGGCCTCGACCGTCTGCGCGGTGGCGACCGCGGTGGCGGCGCTGGAGGCGAAGGCCTGCAGCAGGCGCAGGTCCTCGTCGTCGAAATCCGCGCCGCCGGCTTCGCGGTCGAGCGCGACGAGGACGCCGACCGCACGGCCGCGGAAGAGGAGCGGCACGATCAGCGCCGACTCGGCGCCGAGCCGCTGGCGCAGCCGCGCCTTGGACGGCGGGGTGGAGCGATCGAGGTGCCGGGAGACCCGCTCGCTCATCGCCGCCTCGAACACCGTGTCGTCGGCAGGGATCCTCAGGTCGGCGACCTCCGGGCCGATGTCCCCTGCCTGCGCCCCGATCGCAAGCGAGCCGCCGTGGCGCAGGAACACGAGGAGCGCCCGGGCGTCGACCAGCGCCCGCGCCCGCTTCACGATCAGGTCGAGGACGCGCGAGACGTCGATCTCGCCGCCGACCGTGCGGGCGATGTCGACCGAGGTCTCGGCCTGGCGCAGCGCCCGCTCGAGATCCGTCTCGCGTTCGCTGAGGTCGGTGTAGAGGCGGGCGTTCTCGATCGCCACGCCCGCCCACAGGGCGAGCGTGCGCGCCGCCTCCTCGTCCTCGGCGTCGAAGACCGTCCCCCCTTCCTTCTCGGTCAGGTACAGGTTGCCGTAGACCTCGTCGCGGATCCGGATCGGCACCCCGAGGAAGGAGTGCATCGGCGGGTGTCCCGGCGGGAAGCCGTAGGAGTGGGGGTGCTCTTCCACGTCGCGCAGTAGCAGCGGCCGCGGATCGCGGATCAGCTCGCCGAGGACGCCGCGCCCGCGCGGGAGGCTGCCGATCCCGCGCCGCGTCTCCTCGTCGATGCCGAGGTAGATGAAGCGCTCCAGCTCTTCGCCCTCGCGATCGAGGACGCCGAGCGCCGCGTAGCGGGCGCCGGTCAGCTCGTGGGCCGCCTCCACCACCGAGCGCAGGACCGCCTCCAGGTCGAGCTCGGAGAGCAGCGAGGTGCCGACGTCGAGGAGGCGACGGAAGCGTCCTTCGGACTCCATCACCGGGATCATTGCAGCAGTCGGCGTGGGGAGCGGCGCTCTCAGGCGGCGATGTCGCGCCGCTCGAACAGCGCCGCGCCGACGGCCGCGAAGAGGACCGCGACGACCGTCGTCCCGCAGAACGCCAGCGGGTCGAGCCCGTCTTCGATCGCGTTCCCGTAGTACCTGAAGACGGAGACGTAGCGGACCCAGTCCAGCGAGGTGTCGAGCCGGCCGACCAGGTCGAGCACGTACATCGCGACCAGGGCGCCGGCGACCGAGCCCGTCACCACGGGCGTTCGCAGCGAGATGCCGCAGACGACGATCCCGAGCCCCGCCGCGAGCAGGGCCAGCGGCCAGACGCTGGCGAACCCCGCGGTGGCCGGGCCGGCGGGCAGGCCGGCGCCGGCGAGGACGCTGCCAAGGCCGGTGAGCAGGCCCGTTAGGACGAGCACTCCCGCCACCTCGACCGCCGCCGCGAGGAAGCCGGCGGCGCAGATCCGCCGGCGCGGGACCGGCGCCGAGAGGAGGACGTCGAGCCGGCCGCTTTCGGCGGCGCCGGCGAGGCCGCTGGCCACCGCGCGGACGCCGAGATAGCCCACCGCCAGCGGCACGATCAGGCTCAGCATCTCGGCGTGGAGGTACTGGCCGACGTTCGAGATCTCGCTGATGCCGAACGCTTCCTTGAGCCCCGCCGGGTAGTTCCGCATCGCCTTCGTGAGCGAGCTCTGCACCGAGGGGTAGATGGCAACGACGAAGGCCGACATCAGTCCCAGCGGCAGGCCCCAGGCGAGCAGCGAGCGGCGCCGGTCGTGAAGGTGGGTGGCGACCAGGGCCGCGATTTGGGAGGAGCCCCGGCTCACCGCTCGCCCCCCTTCGCGTAGTAGCCGAGGAAGACCTCCTCCAGGGTGGGATGGCCGGCCTCGAGATCGACGACGTGGTGCTCGGCGAGCGCCTTCACCACGGGGTCGAGATCGCCGGCGACGCGGAAGCTGACGTGCCCGTCGCCCGCCTCGAGGTCGCTGACGCCCGGCAGCGCCCGCAGCCGCTCGAGGCCGCCCGCGTCGGAGAGCTCGACCGTCACCCGCCGTCGCGCCCGCCCGAGCAGGTCGGCGATCCGCTCGACCGCGATCAGGCGTCCCTCGCGGACCATCGCCACCCGATCGCAGATCCGCTCGACCTCGTCCAGCTCGTGCGAGGAGATGAACACCGCGCAGCCGCGCTCCCGCTCCTCGGCGACGAGCGCCAGGAACTCCTCCTGCATCAGCGGGTCGAGGCCGCTGGTCGGCTCGTCGAGGATCAGCAGCTCGGGGCGGTGGAAGGTGGCGAGGATCAGGCCGACCTTCTGGCGGTTGCCGCGCGAGAGCTGCCCCATCGGCCGGTCGAGGTCGGCGCGGAAGCGCGCCGCCAGCTCCTCCGCGCGCCGGCGCCCGTCGATGCCCCGCAACCGCCCCAGCAGCCGCAGCGCATCGCGCCCGCTGGCGTCGCGGCCGTAGCCGAAGTCGCCCGGCAGGTTGCCGAGGCGGGCGCGGATCGCGACGCTGTCGCGCCGGCTGTCGAGGCCGAAGATGCGGGCGCTGCCACGGGTCGGGTGGATCAGGTCGAGGAGCGTCCTGATCGTCGTCGTCTTGCCGGCCCCATTCGGGCCCAGGAAGCCGAATACCTCGCCCGGCCGGACCTCGATCGTGACGTCCTCCACGCCGCGGTGGCTGCCGTAGGACTTGTTCAGGCCCTCGGTCTCGATCGCGGCGTCCATCGAGACCAAGCTAGCGGCGGGACGGGATGGCTGAGGCAAGACCGAAGCCAGGGCGTCGGTCGCGCACGGTTGCCGGCCGCCGCACGCGACCTACGATCGGGCGATGAAGACGAGCGCCGCGCGCGCGGGCGCCTGAGGCTGGGCCGATGTTCGGCAGGATCCTCGTCGGCTTCCAGGACACGGCCCAGGGCCGCGACGCGCGGGCCCTCGGCAACGCCCTGTCCCGGCTGACCGGGGCCCGTCTCGAGCTCGCAACGCTTGCGCGCGGTGGCCTCGCCGAGGCCGCGCGCGCCGAGCACGCCGACCTGGTGGTCCTCGGCTCGACCCACCGCGGGCCGCTCGGCCGCCTGGTCCCCGGCGCCGCCGTCGCCCACCTGCTCGACGAGGCGCCGTGCGCGGTCGCGGTCGCCCCGCCGGGCTTCGCCCAGCCCGGCACGGGCAACGGCTGGAGACCGCTCGACGGCGACGGGGACGACGTCGGCCTGCGCGTCCTCGGCGTCGGCTTCGACGGCTCCCGCGCCGCCCACGCCGCGCTCGCCTCCGCAACCGAGCTGGCGCTCGCCGCCGGCGCCGCCCTTCGCGTCTACACCGTCGCCCGCCGGGTGCCTCAGGTCCACGCCGCCGCCGAGGCGACCGGCGCCGCCTCGGTCAGCCCGACCGAAGCGGAGGCGCTACGGGCGGCCCTGCAGGAAGCCGTCGCGGAGCTGCCGCGCGAGACGCGGGCGCTGCCCGTCTTCCTCCGCGGGCTCCCGGCCCGCGAGCTGATCGACGCCGTCGCCAACGGGGTCGACATGCTCGTGCTCGGCTCGCGCCCGGGCGGCCCGATCCGCCGCGCGCTGCAGGGCAGCGTCACCAACGCCGTGCTCGAGGCGGTCCACTGCCCGGTCCTGATCTGCCCCGGCGAGGCGGCGAGGACCCCGTAGGCGCCGCGGGCGCCTACCATCGTCGCCGATGGAGATCCTGGTCGTCGAGGACGAGGCGGCGATCGCCGACTTCCTCGCCCGCGGGCTCGAGGCCGAGGGCTACGCCGTGGCCGTGGCCGCGGACGGCGTCGAGGGCGAGCGGCTGGCGCTGCGGCCGGAGACCGACCTGGTCATCCTCGACCGGATGCTGCCGGGGCGCGACGGGATCGAGGTGCTCGAGGCCGTGCGGCGGGCGCGGCCGGCGCTGCCCGTGATCATGCTGACGGCGCGGGGTGAGATCGCCGACCGCGTCGACGGGCTGGACCGGGGCGCGACCGACTACGTGACGAAGCCGTTTGCCTTCGAGGAGCTCCTGGCGCGGATCCGCGCCCGCCTGCGCACCGCCGACGCAGAGGCGGCGACGACGCTCAGCGCCGGGGGCATCCGCCTCGACCTGATCAGCCG
>JBLNAC010000071.1:0-4044 GCA_050259155.1 Syntrophothermus sp. | reverse complement strand
GCCCTCGGTGAGATGGGTGTCGACCTCCTCGAGCGCGATCGGCGCGCCCGCGCCGGCGATCACGGTGACGATCTCCGCCTCGGCGGCGAGATGCTGGATCGTCGCGCTGAGGGTCGAGCCGGCGCCGCCCCAGGCGACGATCTCGCCGTCGACGAATCCCACCGCGTCGCCCTTGCGGAAGCGGCCCTGGGCGTCATCGCGGGCGGCGGGCGCGACGCCGCCGGTGGCGAGACCCTCGAGAGCCTCCTCGAGCCGCGCTGCGTTCTCGTCGAGGCCGGCCTCCGGGTCCAGCTCGACCAGCGCCAGCAGGCTCGCCTGCTGGGATGTCGCCGGGACGACCCGGGCGGGCTTCTCGGAGAGCTCGCAGGCGCGCTCCGCGGCCATGATCACGTTGGAGGAGCTCGGCAGGACGAGGATCTCGGGGGCGGAGACGCCGTGGATCCCGGCCAGCAGCTCGTAGGTGGACGGGTTGAGCGTGTCGCCCCCGGGGACCACGATCGCGCCGAGCTCGGCGAACAGCCGCTCCATGCCCTCGCCGGCCCCGACCGCGACCACGCCGGTGCGCCGGGGGGCGGGATGGTCGGCCAGGCGCGCGCTGCGTTCGGCGACCTGCTCGCGCATGTCGGCGACGTCCAGGTTCGTCACCTCGCCGGCGTCGGAGAAGAGCGCGACCGCCGACTCGGGGTCGTCGGTGTGGACGTGGACCTTGAGGGTCGCCTCGTCGCCGACGACCAGGACCGAGTCGCCGATCCCCTCCAGCTGCGGCAGGAAGGCTCGCGACGAGAGGCCCGTCCCGGAGACGATGAAGTTCGTGCAGTAGCGGTAGCGGCTGTCGGTGTGGTGCGGCAGGCTCGCCCGCGGCGCCTCCTGACGAGGAACCGCGGGCGCAGCGCCGCTCTCGCCGCGCAGGCCGGCGACGACCCCGGCCAGGATCAGGACCAGGCCGTGGCCGCCGGCGTCGACGACGCCCGATTCGCGCAGCACCTCGAGCTGCTCGGGGGTGCGGGCGACCGCCCGCTCGCCGTCGTCGATCGCCCGCTCCAGCACCTCGGCCAGGACGGCGTCCTGTTCGGCTTCGCCGACGTCGTGCCCGAGACGCTGCTTGTCGGCCTCGAGGTGGGCGAGCTGGCGGGCGAGCGAGTGGGCCATCTCGCGGAAAACCGTCAGCATCGTCCCCTCGGCCGGCTCCCGCACCGAGTCGTAGGCGGCGTCCGCCGCGCTGGCGAAGGCGGCGGCGACCAGCACCGGGTCGACCAGCTCCCCCGGACGGCTGGCCAGCTCCTCGGCCGCACCGCGGACGATCTGGCTGAGGATGACGCCGGAATTGCCTCGGGCTCCCATCAGGGCGGCGCGGGCCAGCGTCTGCACGAGCTCGGTGCGGCCGACTTCGTCGACCGAGCGACCCTCGAGCCGATCGAGTTCCTCCATCACCGCGCGCAGCGTCATCGCCATGTTGTCGCCGGTGTCGCCGTCGGCGACCGGGAAGACGTTGAGGTCGTTGTCCTCCTGGCGGCGGGCCTCGAGCGACGCGTAGGCAGAGCTGATGACCCGCCGGAAGCGGGCGATCGAAGGATCGGACATCTGCGGGCAATCTATCCAGAGCGCAAAGCGCAGGCGGGGCCGGGCGGGCCGGCATGAGGCCGTTGCTACCGTGGCCCCTTCATGCGCTCCGTCGCCACCTGGGTCACCGGCCACCGCAAGACCGTGCTGATCGCCTGGATCCTCGGCCTCGTCGCGATCGGCGGTCTGTCGAACTCGGTGGGATCGGCCTTCAGCGAAGAATTCAAACTCCCTGCCTCGGACTCGACCGAAGCCTTCGAACTGCTGGAACGGCGGTTCCCGGCCCAGTCGGGAGACACCGCGCAGATCGTCTACAAGGCCGAACAGGGGGTCGAATCGCCCGACGTGAAGAGGAAGATGGAGCGCGTCTTCGCCGAGATCGAAGGCTTCGACCACGTCTCCGAAGTGGCCAGCCCCTATCGCGAAGGCGGCGCCGCCGCCGTCTCGCAGGACGGCAAGATCGCCTACGCGACGATCCAGTACGACGTCGCCGGCAACAAGATCGACAAAGCGCAGACCCGCGAAATCATCGCCCTCGCGCAGGGGGCCGCGGGCGATGGCCTACAGGTCGAGCTGGGCGGCAATCCGATCCAGGAAGCCGAACAGGTCGAAGGCGACTCCTCCTTCGCGATCGGCCTCCTCGCCGCGATCGTCGTCCTCCTCCTCACCTTCGGCTCGGTCGTCGCAATGGGGCTGCCGATCGTCACCGCGCTGTTCGCGCTCGGCGTCGGCATCAGCCTGATCACGATCGGGACGCACGTCTTCGACACCGCCGACTTCGCGCCGGTGCTGGCCGCGATGATCGGCCTTGGCGTCGGCGTCGACTACGCGCTCTTCATCCTCACCCGCTTCCGCAACGCCCTTGACGAAGACCTGGAGCCGCGGCCGGCGGCGATCCAGTCCGTCGACACCGCCGGCAGGGCGGTCCTCTTCGCCGGGATCACGGTGATCATCTCGTTGATGGGGATGCTGCTGCTCGGCATCAGCTTCCTCTACGGGGTCGCGATCGCCGCGGCGTTGGCGGTCGCCTGCACGATGGTCGCGGCGCTGACCCTGCTGCCGGCGCTCCTGACCATGGTGGGCCGCCGCGTCGACCGCCTCCGCATCCCCGGACTCGGTCGGCGTCCGACCACGGTCGACGACGGCAGCCGCTGGTTCCGCTGGAGCCGCGAGATCCAGCGCCGGCCGGTGCTCTCCGCGGTGCTCTCGGGCGGCCTCCTGCTCCTGCTCTGCGTCCCCACCCTCTCGTTGAGGCTCGGGATCACAGACGCGGGCACAGAACCGCCGCAGAAGACCATTCGCAAGGCCTACGACCTCCTCGCGGAGGGATTCGGCCCAGGCTTCAACGGCCCCTTCGTGATGGTCGCCGCGCTGCCGGCGAAGGGCGAGGACCGGGGACTGGTCGAGCTCTGCCGCCAGCTCGAAGGCGAAAAGGGCGTGGCCGCGGTCACCGAGGTCTCCCTCAACCCGGCCGAAGACACCGGGACCTGCCAGGTCTACCCCACGACATCACCCCAGTCCGCCGCGACCACCGACCTGCTCGACCACATCCGAGGCAGCGTCATCCCGCCGATCGAGCAGCGGACCGGCGCCCGCCTCCACGTCGGCGGCGTCAACGCAATCTTCGAGGACTTCGGCAACGCCATATCCGCGAAGCTGCCGCTGTTCATCGGCGTGGTCGTCCTGCTCTCGGCGCTGCTGCTGATGATCGTCTTCCGCTCGCTGCTCGTGCCGCTGAAGGCGATGGTGATGAACCTGCTGTCGATCGGCGCCGCCTTCGGGCTGATCGTCGCCGTCTTCCAGTGGGGCTGGGGCGCGAGCCTGATCGGCGTCGACAACACGGGGCCGATCGTCGCCTTCTTCCCGGTCTTCCTGTTCGCGATTGTGTTCGGGCTCTCGATGGACTACGAGGTGTTCCTGATGTCGCGCATCCACGAGGAGTGGGAGGTGCGCCGCGACTCGACCGAAGCCGTGACCCGCGGCCTCGCCCTGACCGGCCGCGTGATCACGGCGGCGGCGGCGATCATGGTCACCGTCTTCGCCTCCTTCATGCTCGGCGAAGAAAGGATCATCAAGCTGTTCGGCCTCGGCCTCGCCTTCGCGGTCCTGATCGACGCCGTCGTGATCCGCACCGTCCTCGTGCCGGCGGTGATGCTGCTGCTGGGCGACCGGGCCTGGTACTTCCCCGATTGGCTCGGCAGGATCCTGCCCCGCCTGCACGTGGAGTCGGGCGAAGCGGAGCCCGTGCTCGAGGCGGAGAACTGACCCCGAGGCCGTAGGGAGGCCTACGGCTCAGGCGGCCTTGACGACCTTGTTGGCCTTGAGACAGCGAGTGCAGACGTAGGCGCGGAGCGGGCGGCCGTTCTCCTGGATCCGGACCTTCTGCAAGTTCGGCTCGAAGCGGCGCTTGGTGGCGACCATCGAGTGGCTCCGCGAGTTGCCGAACGCGGGCTTCTTGCCGCAGCTGTGACAGACCTTCGCCAT
>JBLNAC010000070.1:0-3183 GCA_050259155.1 Syntrophothermus sp. | reverse complement strand
GTTCGCCACATGCGAGCCGAAGACGCCGCGGTAGGTGTGGGCCTCGTCGACGACCACCCAGCGCAGGTTGGCGAGGAAGTCGCCCCAGCTCCTGTGGTTGGGGAGGATGCCGACGTGGAGCATGTCGGGGTTGGTGAGGACGAGGTTGCTGCGCCGGCGGATCGCCGGCCGCTCCTCGCGCGGCGTGTCGCCGTCGTAGATCGCCTCGCGCAGGCCCGGCGGCCGCAGCTGGGCCAGCTTGCGCGCCTGATCCTGCGCCAACGCCTTGGTCGGGTAGAGATACAGCGCGCGAGCCTTGCCGTCGGCGGCGATCCCGTCGAGGACTGGCAGGTTGAAGGCCAGGCTCTTGCCGGAGGCGGTGCCGCTGGTGATCACCACGTTCGCGGCGTCCGCGGCCTCGTAGGCGGCGAGCTGGTGGCTGTAGAGAGCGTCGATCTGGGCTCGCCGCAGGGCCTCTGCGAAGCCCGGCTCGAGACCGGCAGGGAGCGGCACCGGCCGCGCCGCGCGCTCTCCCACGGCGCTCTCGGCGACGATACGGCCGTCGCGGCGGGCCGGGTCGATCGCGATCGCCCAGGGCGACCCGAGCAGGCCGGCGCCGCGCGCCATCAGGCGACCCGCTCCCGATCGCCGCGGATCTCGCCGGCGACGCGCATCGCCTGCAGGGCGCTGCGGTCGTGGAGGCGGAGGACGTCGGCGCCGGCGCGCACCGCGAGCGCGGTCGCGGCGACGGTCCCCCACTCCCGCTCGCGGGCCGGCCGGCGTCGCTCCCAGGAGCCGGCGAGGACGGCGCCGATGAAGTCCTTGCGCGAGAGGGAGACGTAGAGCGGGAGGCCAAGCGCCCGCAGCTCGCCGAGCCGGCGCAGGACCTCGAGGTCCTGGTCGGGGCTGAGGTCGAAGTCGAGGCCGGGGTCGATCGCGATCTGCTCCTCGGCGACCCCCAGCTCGCGGGCCAGCTCGACTCTCCCCTCGAACCACGCCCGGAGGTGGTCGACGACATCGCCGTACTCGCGCCAGGGGCGGTCGACCCGCGGCGGCCCCTCGATGTGCATCAGGACGTAGCCGCAGCCGCTCGCGGCGACCAGCTCGAACATCTCCTCGCCGCCGCCGGAGATGTCGTTGACCGCGGCGGCCCCGGCTGCCAGCGCTCGCCGCGCGACCTCGACCGAGAAGGTGTCGGCCGAGATCGCCACCGCGCCGCCCTCGCCCTCCTCGCCTCCCGCGGGGGCTCGGCTCGGTCGCGTGGCAAGACCCTCGATCGCCGGCACCAGCGCCGCCGCCTCCTCCTCGGCCGCCACCGGCGGGCCGGCCTTCGCCGCCACGGCGCCGACGTCGAGCATCCCGAAGCCCGCCTCGACGAGCGCGAGGCCGTCGCGCACCGCCTGCTCCGGCGTCCCGCTGCGCGCTCCCTCGAACATCGAGTCGACGGTCACGTTGACGATCCCGGCGCCGAGCGGGCGCTCCAGCTCGAGGGTGGTGTCCGCCAGTCGCCAGCGCATCGACCGCTACGGTAGCGGCCAGGCCGATGCCGCTGAGCTGCGTCTACACCGACCTCGACGGGACCCTGCTGGGTCCCGGCGGCGCGCTGTTCGCCGACGCCGACGGCGCCTTCTCGATGTCCCAGGCACGCGCGCTCGAGGCCTGCGCCCGGGCCGGCGTCGAGGTCGTGATCATGTCCGGCCGCCGCGAGCCCCAGGTGCAGGAGGCGGCGCGGCTGATGGGACAGGCCTCCTACATCTACGAGGCCGGCTGCGCCTTCTCGATCGACCGCGAGACGACGCTGCTGACCGGCGACCTGCAGCCCGACGAGAGCGGCACGATCTACGAGCAGATCGAGGCTCGCGGCGTGCCGAGGCTGCTCTTCGACCACTTCCCCGAGCGGCTCGAGTACCACTCGCCCTGGCACCACGGGCGGGTCCTCTCCCACCTCTTCCGCGGCAAGGTCGACGTGGCCGCGGCGAACGCGTTGCTCGAGCGCGCGGGACACGGCGACCTGCGGCTGCTCGACAACGGCGCGATCGGCACCCCGATGGCGGCGATCGACGGCCCGACGCACGCCTACCACCTGGTGCCGAGGATGGTGAGCAAGGCGAACGCCGTCGCCGCCCACGCCCGCGCGCGAGGCTACGACCCGGGCGACTGCATCGCCGTCGGCGACTCGGTCGAGGACCTCGAGGTCGCCGCCGTCGTCGGGCGCTTCTTCGTCGTCGCCAACGGCCCCGAGCGCGACCCGGGGCTGCGAGCCGCGCTCGCCCGCTGGGACAACGCCAGCGTGACCGAGGGCCACATGGGAGACGGCTTCTACGAGGCGGTCGTCTCGACGCTGATCGAGCGGCGCTGAGCGAGGGCCGGGTCGCGCAGGGCACGGCGGCGCGGCCGCTTCACCTTGAGGTACTCGGCGCCGAAGTAGGAGCCGAGCACCAGGCCCGCCGCCAGCACCTGGGCGAGCAGGCCCTCGAGCGTCGGGAAGACGGCGAACCAGAGCCCGACCCAGCCGGGGATCGAGAGCGGCAGCGGCGTCGTCGGCAGCCAGCCCGCCAGCTGCATCTCCTGCACGCTCTCGCCCACCATCACGATCAGGACGACCCCGAGCATGACGCCGGTCAGGACGAGCATCCGCTTGTAGTGGAGCTTGCGGTGGGCGAGGAAGGTGACGGCGCCGACGGCGAGCGTCAGGGCGAGGCCGATGCCGGCCCCCGCGAGGACGATCCCCGGCCCGTAGGTGAGCCGCATGTTCTGGAGGAAGAGGACGACCTCGAAGCCCTCGCGATAGACCGAGGTGAGGCCGAGGACGACGAAGCCCAGCAGCGCCGCACGCCGGCCGTCGACGCCGGCCCGGTCCAGCAGCCGGCGACGGCGCCGGTTGCGGTCGGCGATCCAGCCGCTCCAGTAGACCTTGTGGAAGAACCAGTTCATCACCACGAGGAGGACGATCACCGCGAGCAGGCCGGTGCCGGCCTGGACCGCGAGCCCGCCCGCGCCGAGCCGGCCGATCGCCCAGGCGGCGACGAACCAGGTGGCGACGGTCGCACCGAACCCCGCCACCGCGCCGACCGCGATCGGCCTGCGGTAGCCGGCGGTCGAGCCGGTCATGCTGGCGACGATGGCGGCGATGACGAGGATCGTCTCCAGCCCCTCGCGGAAGACCAGCAGGCCGCTGTCGAAGACGACGGCGCCATGGCTGAG
>JBLNAC010000069.1:0-4000 GCA_050259155.1 Syntrophothermus sp. | reverse complement strand
GGTCGTCGCCGACCGCTCGGTCCTTCGCCCGCGCCTGTGCCGTCCGCGCCGCCGAGCACGCGGCGGCGGCGCCGGCGGAGGCCGCCCCGCGGGCGGTCGAGATGGCGGCCGGAGGCGAGCGGCGGGCGCGTGCGGCCGAAGTCAGCGAGGATCCCTACGGTGCCTCCCAGGGCGGTGCCGTCTGCGCCTATATCGCCGCGATGACCGCATTCTGCTCCGGGGGCATGGGTGGCTACGACGCGGAGCGCGAGTGGCAGGCCAGGTGGCTCGCGCGCGAGCTGAAGCTGTAACGAAGCCACGGCTCGGCGCACACCATGGGCGTGGCTACCGCAAACCTCGCCCCGCTCCCGGCCGAATTCGCGACCACCGTCGCCTCCCTGCACCGGGTCGCCGAGGAGATCCTCGCCCCTGCTCGCAAGCCCGACAACGAGATCTCGCTGCGGGCCACCCCGGGCGGCTTCGGCACGCCCGAGTTCGTGCACGGGGGCGTTCGCCAGCGCGTCCGGGTCGAGGGGGACGAGCTGGTCCGCGAGGCCCGGGGCGAGGCGCGGCGGACGCGGCTGACGTCGCTCGCGGTCGCGGCCGAGCTCGTCGCCGACCTCTTGCCCGCCGCTCCCGGGGACGAGCCGCTCGCCGTCGACCGCGAAGCGTCGCTCGCCCTCGGCTCCGTCTACGAGCTCGGCGCCGCCGTGCTCGGCCAGCTGGCCGACGAGGCGGCCGACGACGATGAGCCGACGCAGCCGCGCCTCTGGCCAGAGCACTTCGACATCGCGATCGAGCTGGGCTCCGAGGCGGACGGCGTGCGCGCGAACTACGGCGTCTCGCCCGGCGACGACGACCATCCCGAGCCATACCTGTACGTCGGCCCCTGGACCGCCGAGGTATCGGGTGAGCTGTGGCGGGCGAGCGGGTTCAAGGGGGCCGAGCTGAGCTACTCCGAGCTGCTCGCGGCGGGCGGCAGCCGGGAGGAGGCGGCGAGCTTCTTCAGGACGAGGACGGACGCGTTGAAGGAAAGGAGATCGCGATGAGCGAGGGGAACGGCCACACCGCCGGGACGATCGAGTGGCACCGCGTGCTGGCGGCGGAGGATCTGCCCGAGGGGAGGGTGACCACGGTCGCCGCCGGGCACAAGAGCGTGGCCCTGGTCCACTTCGACGGTCAGTTCTCGGCCCTCGACAACCACTGCCCCCACCAGGGCGGCCCGCTCGGGGAGGGTTCGATCGAGGACGGCCTCCTCCGCTGCCCCTGGCACGGCTACGACTACTGCCCGCTGGACGGCAGGTCACCGGGTTTCGACGACACCGCGGTCACCTATCCGCTCGAGATCCGCGACGGAGAGGTCTTCGTCGGCGTCGAGCCCGAGCGGCACGTCGCCACCGTCACCGACCTGATGGCGGAGACGATGGTCAACTGGGGTGTCGAGCACGTCTTCGGCATGGTCGGCCACTCCAACCTCGGCCTGGCCGACGCCCTGCGCCGCCAGGAGCAGGCGGGCCGTCTCACCTACATCGGGATTCGCCACGAGGGCGCCGCCGCCTTCGCCGCCTCCGCCTACGGCAAGCTGACCGGCCGGCCGGCGGCCTGCCTGACGATCGCCGGCCCCGGTGCCACCAACCTCCTGACGGGCCTCTGGGACGCCAAGGTCGACCGCGCGCCCGTCCTGGCCCTGACAGGCCAGGTCGACTCCCAGGTCCTCGGCCCCGGCGCCTTCCAGGAGGTCGACCTCGCCGGTGCCTTCGGCGCGGTCGCCGCCTGGAGCCAGCCCGTCCTGAGCGACTCCAAGCACGTCGAGCTGATGAACCTCGCCTGCAAGAACGCGCTGGTCCAACGCGACGTCGCCCACCTGATCTTCCCCGACGGGGTGCAGACGCAGCCTGCGCCGGAGGGGGCCGAAGCCGGGACGCCGGAGGGACGGGTCACGCCGGTCGAGATAGCCCCGCCGGAGGAGTCGGTGCGGGACGCGCTGCGAGTGCTGACCGCGGCCCGGCGGCCGGTCATCATCGTCGGCCACGGCTCGCGCTCGCAGATGCCGGCGGTGATCGCGCTGGCCGAGCAGCTCGGCGCGCCCGTGATCACCACCTTCAAGGCCAAGGGTCAGATCGGCGACGATCATCCCCTCGCCGCCGGCGTCCTCGGCCGCTCCGGCACCCCGGTCGCGAGCTGGACCATGAACGAGGCCGACGCGCTGCTGGTGCTGGGCGCCTCCTTCTCCAACCACACCGGCATCTACCCCGGCCACCCGATCGTCCAGGTCGACTTCGACCCGATGCAGCTGGGCAAGTTCCATCCGGTCGAGGTCCCGGTCTGGGGTGAGATCGGCGTCGTCGTCGATCGCCTGCGGAGGGAGCTGCCCCGGCAGCCGCAGACCGAGGATCAGACGGCTCAGCTCGCCGAGCGGTGGGCGATCTGGCGGGCGGAGAAGGCGAGCCGCGCGGAGGACGACCGTGGTGCCGGCGTCAACTCGGCCGCGATCTTCGCCGCGATGCAGCGCCAGATCCCCGACGACGCGGTGATCGCGGTCGACGTCGGCAACCACGCCTACTCGTTCGGCCGATACTTCGAGACCAGGCGCCATACCGTGCTGATGTCGGGCTACCTGGGCTCGATCGGGTTTGGCTTCCCCGCCGCGATGGGCGCCTGGGCGGCCGCCCCCGATCGCCCGATAGTCGCCGTCACCGGCGACGGCGGCTTCGCCCAGTACATGGCGGAGCTGACCACGGCCGTCAAGCACCGGATGAACATCACCCATGTCCTCGTCAACAACGGCCAGCTCGGCAAGATCAGCAAGGAGCAGCGGGCGGGGGAGTGGGACGTATGGCAGACGTCGCTGCACAACCCCGATTTCGCGGCCTATGCCCGCAACTGCGGCGCCCTCGGGATCCGCGTCGGCGAGCGCGAGGACCTCGACGGGGCCCTGGCGAAGGCGGTCGCCCACGACGGCCCGGCGATGGTCGAGGTGATCGCCGACCCGGATCTGGTCTGAGCCGTAACGTCGGCGGCGGCCGGCGCACGTCAGCAGAGAACCGACCACGGAGGAGAGAAACGGTGACCGACTTGACCCCGATGCAGGCCGAGCTGTGCGAGAAGAGCGAGACCGACTACTCGGACCTGAGCGCCCTATTCATCAACTGCACCCTGAAGCGCAGCCCCGAGGTCTCCAACACCCAGGGCCTGATGGACATCTCGATGGAGATCATGCGGCGCAACGGCGTCGGCGTCGAGTGCATCCGTGCCGTCGACCACCAGATCGCGACCGGGGTCTGGCCCGACATGACCGAGCACGGATGGGAGGTCGACGATTGGCCGGCGATCTTCGAGCGGGTGATGGCGGCCGACATCCTCGTCATCGGGATGCCGATCTGGCTCGGCGAGAAGTCCTCGGTGGCGACGCAGGTGATCGAGCGCCTCTACGGCAACTCCCACCTGCTCAACGACGCCGGCCAGTACGCCTACTACGGCCGGGTCGGCGGCTGCCTGGTCACCGGCAACGAGGACGGCGTCAAGCACTGCGCGATGAACACCCTCTACTCGCTGCAGCACCTCGGGTACGTGATCCCGCCCCAGGCGGACGCGGGCTGGATCGGCGAGGCCGGACCCGGCCCCTCCTACCTGGACGAGGGCTCCGGCGGCCCCGAGAACGACTTCACCAACCGCAACACGACCTTCGCCGCCTGGAACATGATGCACCTGGCGCGCATGCTCAAGGACGCCGGCGGCATCCCCGCGCACGGCAACCAGCGGACGGCCTGGGACGCCGGCTGCAGCTTCGACTTCCCGAACCCCGAGTACCGCGCCTAGATCCCGTCCCTCCGCCCCCCCGCGAAGCGCACGAAGCTCGTATCCCACAGGGCTGCGAACCATCGTGCGGCGCGGTGCGGTGAGGTGGGCGGGTGCGGTGAGGTGCGTCGGTTCGGGCGCTCACCAGACCGCGTCGTGCCCCTCCATCACGCCGAGCCCGTGGGCCAGCTCGAGGTCGGCGCCGAGGCCGCCGCGAAAGACG
>JBLNAC010000068.1:0-3084 GCA_050259155.1 Syntrophothermus sp. | reverse complement strand
GTTGGCCCTGGCGTTCGCCGAGCTGGGGGAAAGGGGGCTCGCGGTCGGCGTCCTCAGAAGGCGCCTGGGATGGGTCTCCGAGCGCCGGGCGCTGTTCGGGGCGGGTGCCCTCGATGCTCCGGGCGGCCTTCCGTCTCGGCTCGTCGACCGGATCCTCCCGCCCGTCAGTAGGGGGTCTGGGGAAGGGTCGGTTCGCTCGGAGGCGAATACGGGCTCGTGGGCTGTGGCTGGGGTTCGGTCCGGGTCACGAGAGGGCCGGTGATGGCCGCGTGCCAGGTACCGACGTCCATGATCCCCTCGCCGTTCGCTTCCCCCTTGTGGAGGTCTCCGGTGAAGCTGTAGAGGGGGAGGCCCTTAAAGGTGACCTGACGGCGGCCGTCGGGCCGCAGGCGGGTGCCCAGGGCAACCGGGCCCTTCGGCCTCACGCCCTTGGCGACGACCAGCGGACGCCAGTCGGCGAGGCACCCGGCGTTGACGCAGATGAACCGTCCCTTGGTCTCGGCGCTGAGGCTGTAGAGGGTGTGGCCGCCGATCGTGGTCAGGATCGTCTTCCCGAGCGCCGGGTCGGGGGCCTTCTTGACGACGGTCCTCGTGCCCCCGGCGGCCAGGGCGGTGGCGCTCCCGAGCGCGACCAGCGCCGCGACGGCCGCGACGACGAGGATCGGCGTTCGGATCGGGTAGCGAATCGGTTTTGGGGCTTGGGCCTGCTTCGGCATCGGACCTCCTCGCGGTCGAAGTTGTGGCTGGACCGGGTTACGCAGGGACCGGCGGAAAGGTTCGGAGGCCTGCGCGGAGAGTCGGGGCAGGCGTTGATCCTCGCCCTCGGCGGCTGCCTGACACTGCTGCTCGCCGCGCTGGCGCTGGCCTCGATCTCCGGCGCGGTCACCGGCAAGGGCCGCGTCCAGAGGGCCGCCGACCTCGCGGCGGTCTCCGCCGCCCGCTCGATGCGCGACGACCTCCCCGCGCTGCTGTCGCCGCCGGCGCTGCCCAACGGGCTCCCCAATCCGGCGCACATGTCGAAGCCGGTCTACCTGTTGCGGGCGCTCGGTGCCGCGCGCTCCGCGGCGCGGGCCAACGGGGTCGACCCGGCGAGGCTGACGGTCGACTTCCCCGATGCCGCGTCCTTCGCCCCGGTGCGCGCAAAGGCGACGATCGTCGCGGCGCTGCGGCTCGGCGGCGGCGAGCCGGTCGAGGCTTCGGCCGTGGCGGAAGCGACTGCGCCATCCGCGGCGAGCGGGCCGATGGGGATGGCGAGCGGGGGCGGCTATGGCGGGCCGCTCGTCTACCGCAACGGGGAGGGGATGCGGCCCGACGTCGCCGCCGCCTACGATCGGATGGCAGCCGCCGCATCCGCCAACGGCATCGGCCTGCTGGTGGTCTCCGGCTTCCGCTCCGATGCCGAGCAGGCGGCGCTGTTCGCCGCCCACCCCGATCCCCGCTGGGTGGCGCCGCCCGGGCACTCGCTGCACCGCTGCGCGACGGAGCTCGACCTCGGGCCGGAAGCCGCCTACGGCTGGCTCGCCGCCAACGCAGGCCGCTTCGGCTTCCTCCAACGCTACTCATGGGAGCCCTGGCACTACGGCTTCGACGCCGGGCCGGCGCCGTGCTCGGCGGCGGGCGAAAGGGTCGCGCCGGGCGGCGACGGGGCGCTCTCGGGCACCGCTCTGCCGGATTTCGTGCCGGCCGAGTTCCGGCCGCTGATCGTCCGCGCCGCGATCCGCTGGAACGTCTCCGCGGCGCTGCTCGCCGGACAGCTGATGGCGGAGTCCGGCTTCGACCCGAGCGCCGGGTCGCCGGCCGGAGCCCAGGGCATCGCCCAGTTCATGCCGTCGACCGCCGCCGCCTACGGGCTCCGCGACCCCTTCGACCCGGCCGAAGCCATCGACGCCGAGGCGCACCTGATGGCCGACCTGCTGCGCGAGCTCGGATCTCCCGAGCTGGCGCTCGCTGCCTACAACGCGGGCCCCGCGCCGGTCGAAGCGTGCCACTGCATCCCGCCCTATCCCGAGACCCAGGCCTACGTCACCAGGATCCTCGCGCTGCTGGGCGGCGCGGGCGCGCTCCTGGCGCCCCCGCTCGAGGTGAGGCTCGTCGCATAGACTCCGCGCGGTGGCAGTCGTCGAGGTGAACGGGATCGAGGAGATGAAGGGCCTGGTCGGCCGCGAGGTCGGCCCCAGCGAGTGGCGGACGGTGACCCAGGCGGACATCGATGCCTTCGCCGAGCTCTCCGGCGACCACCAGTGGATCCACGTCGACTCCGAGCGGGCGAAGACCGAGAGCCCTTACGGGAAGACGATCGCCCATGGCAATCTGACGCTCTCGATGGTCGACGGTTTCCGTGACCAGCTGGTCTCCTCGACGGGGTTCGCGCTCGGCGTCAACTACGGCTGGAACAAGATCCGCTTCCCGGCGCCGGTGCCGGTCGATTCCCGGGTCCGCGCCCGGGCCGAGCTCGTCTCGCTGGAGGAGGTCGGCGGGGGCTGGTGGCAGGCGGTCACCCGCTTCACGCTCGAGGTCGAGGGCAGCGACAAGCCGTGCTTCGTGGGCGACTCGGTCACCCGCATGCTGGCGTCGAGCTGAGCCCGCCGCCGCCCGCGAACCTCCACTACTTGACCGTCAGCGTCCCTTCCATCCCCGCTTCGCGGTGGCCTGGAACCGTGCAGAAGAAGGTGTAGGTCCCGGGCTTCAGTTCGAGTTCGGTCGAGTCGCTTCCTTCCGCGATCAGTTCGGTCTGGCCGAGGACTTCGCCGTTCTGGGTTTCGATCGCGACGTCGTGGGGCAGCGACTGCTGATTGCTGAATTCGACCGTCACGTTGCCGGCCTTGGCGCTGGCGGTCTTGGTGGCGTAGGCGAGCCCGCTCGACGCGGTTTCGATCTTGAGCGTCGAGGCGGCGCCGGCGCCGGCGCCTTCTTCCGCCTTACCGCCGGCTTCGGACGTCGATTCGGAGCTGGTCGATTCCGCAGGCTGCGATTCCGAGCTGCTCGAGCCGGAGGAGCCGCCGCAGGCGACCAGGGCCACCGCGACAAGGGCGAGCAGCAATGCAACGGCAAGCTTCTTCATGGCGTTCCTTTCTCCCGGGACAA
>JBLNAC010000067.1:0-5308 GCA_050259155.1 Syntrophothermus sp. | reverse complement strand
ACGTCGACGCGATCGTGATCCGCTCGGGCTCCCACGAGGCGGTCGCCGAGCTCGCTGCCGCCGCCTCGGTCCCGGTCGTCAACGGGCTGACCCCGCTGCACCATCCCTGCCAGGCGCTGGCCGACCTGCTGACGCTGCGCGAGCGCTTCGGCGAGCTCGACGGGCTGCGCCTCGCCTACGTGGGCGACGGCAACAACGTCGCCCGCAGCCTCGGGGTGCTCGGCGAGCGGGCGGGGGTCGAGGTGGTCGTCGCGGCGCCGCCGGGGTACCAGCTGGAGGACGGGCGCGGGGTGCGGCTGACCGACGATCCGCGCGCCGCCGCGGCCGGCGCCGACGCCCTCTACACGGACGTCTGGGTCAGCATGGGAGACGAGGAGGAGGGCGCGCGCCGGCGCGCCGACCTGGCGCCGTTCCGGCTCGACGCCGACCTGCTCGCCGCGGCCAAGGACACGGCGATCGTCCTCCACTGCCTGCCCGCGCACCCGGGCGAGGAGATCAGCGCCGATGTCCTCTACGGCGAGCGCTCGGCCGTCTGGGACCAGGCCGAGAACCGCCTGCACGCGCAGAAGGCGCTGCTCGAGGCGCTGCTCGTCGGCTAGCCGGGGGCGATGCACCCGGAAATCGACATCGGGCCGGTGACGCTGCAGACCTTCGGGATCTGCTTCGCGGCCGCCTTCGTCGCCGGCGGCGCGCTGATATGGAAGCGACTGAAGGAGCTGGACCTGCCGCCGGACTGGTCCTACGAGATGGTCTTCGCCGCGCTCGCCGGCGGCGCAGTCGGCTCGCGCGTCTACTTCCTGATCCAGAACTACGACAGCGTTAGCCACGACCTCTTCTCCGGCGGCGGGCTGGTTTGGTACGGCGGCCTGATCGGCGGCGCGCTGGCCGTCGCCGGTTGGGCCTGGTGGCGCGGCTTTCTCGGCCTGGCGCTGCTCGACCTGGCGGCGCCGGCGCTGGCCCTGGGGTACGCGATCGGCCGCTGCGGCTGCCAGCTTTCCGGCGACGGCGACTACGGCAAGGCCTGGGACGGGCCCTGGGCGATGGCCTATCCGGACGGGACCGTGCCGACGGACCGGACCGTCCACCCGACGCCGATCTACGAGACGCTGGCGATGGGCCTCTGCGCCTGGCTGCTCTGGCAGCTGCGCGACAAGGTGCGCCCGGGCGTCCTCTTCGCGATCTACCTCGTCTACGCCGGGGTCGAGCGATTCCTCGTAGAGTTCATCCGCCGCAACCCGGTGGATGCACTCGGGTTGACTGCTGCACAGATAGAGAGTGTTGGACTGATCGCCGCCGGATTGCTATGGATCGCTATCGTGATCCGCCGGCACGGAGGCATTTCGCGCCAGAGCGCGAAGGATCCGATGCCTCGCCCGGCGTGAGCGCCGGAGACCCGAACTCAACTCCCCCCACCGGAAGACGATCAACTCGAGGAGGACTCGGCTAGCCATGGCGACCCTGGACACCCAGCGAGAGGACCCGGCAGCGCGCACCGTCGGCGCGGTCCTCGACGACGCCGCGGAGCGGATCGCCGCCGCCGGGGTCGAGGAGGCCCGTGCCGACGCCGAAGTGCTCGTCGCCGACGCGCTCGGCGTCAGGCCGGAGGAGCTGACCGTCGACAGCGCCGGCGAGGTGGAGCCCGAGGCCGCCGCCGAGATCGAGCGCCGCGTCCAGCGCCGGGTCGAGCGGGAGCCGATGGCCTACATCCTTGGCCGGGCGCCCTTCCGCGGCCTGGAGATCTACGTCGACGAGCGCGTGCTGTGGCCGCGGCGCGAGACCGAGCTGCTGGTCGAGGTCGGCACCGAGCTGCCGCAGGGCGCGCGCGTGCACGAGGTCGGCACCGGCTCGGGCGCGATCGCGCTGGCGCTGAGGTCCGAGCGGCCCGACCTGCGGATCACCGCCTCCGACCTCTCGCCCGAGGCGGTCGAAGCGGCCCGGGAGAACGCCGAGCGCCTCGGCCTCGACCTTGACGTCAGCGTCGCCATAGGGCTTCCCGACGACCTCGAGGACGTCGACCTGGTGATCGCCAACCTGCCCTACGTCACCGACGAGACGATCTTCGACCGCTCGCCCGAGATCCAGCGCGAGCCGCGGATCGCCGTCACCGGCGACTGCGGCGCCGACGGCCTCGGCGTGATCCGCGGCCTGATCTCCGAAACGCCCTCCGGCTGGCGGATGGCGCTCGAGCACGACACTCACCACGGCCCGGCGATGCGCGAGCTGCTGCGCGACGCCTCTACCCTTCAGGACTATGAAGGGGACGAGCGGGTGACCGTCGGCTTCGCTCCGTGAAGCGCGACCGGGGCAATGACTGACGCGAGCGAGGCGCCGCCGCAGGCGGCGGGCCCCGAGCTCGACACGACAGGAGACCGCTCGGCGGCGGCCAGCGAGGCGGCGCGGCGCGCCAAGGTAGAGCGCCTGCGGGCGGAAGGGATCGATCCCTACCCCCACAGCTTCGACGACCGCACCCACGTCGAGGAGATCCTCGCCGCCCACGACCCGGCCGAGCTGGGGGAGGGGGAGCACGAGGAGCACGGCTACCGGG
Organism: Syntrophothermus sp.; assembly: GCA_050259155.1. Lineage (GTDB taxonomy): Bacteria > Actinomycetota > Thermoleophilia > Solirubrobacterales > 70-9 > VAYN01. The sequence goes on along the minus strand of JBLNAC010000067.1, from coordinate 2,763 downwards.
TGATGGGCCGGATCACCGGCAAGCGCGGCCACGGGAAGGTCGTCTTCCTCGACGTCCGCGACATCACCGGGCAGATCCAGGCGGTCGCCAAACGGGACCGGCTCGGCGAGGAGGCCTTCGAGCGGGTGGAAGACCTCGACATCGGCGACGAGGTCGGGGTCGAGGGGCCGCTCTACGTGACCAAGCGGGGACAGCTGGCGATCGGCGTCCGCGAGTGCACCCTGCTGGCCAAGGCGCTGCTCGACCCGCCCGACCTCTTCCACGGGATCTCCGACCCGGAGCTGCGCTACCGCCAGCGCGAACTTGACCTGATGGCGAACGCCGAGTCGCGGGAGATCTTCAAGAAGCGCAGCGACCTGACCTTCGCGATCCGCAGGCACATGCACGAGCGCGGCTGGGTCGAGCTGGAAACGCCGGTCCTGCAGCGCCTGACCGGCGGCGCCGCGGCGCGCCCGTTCGTCACCCACCACCATGAGCTCGACCGCGAGCTGTTCCTGCGCACGGCGACCGAGCTGCTGCTGAAGCGGGCGATCGTCGGCGGCTTCGAGGACGTCTACGAGTTCGGCCGCTTCTTCCGCAACGAGGGGATGTCGCCCCAGCACAACCCCGAGTTCACGATGCTGGAGATGTTCGTCGGCGGCGCCGACTACGAGGGGGTGATGGCGTTCGTCGAGGTGCTGGTGGCGAGCGTGGTCGAGGACGTGATGGGGACGACGGTGATCGAGCGCGACGGCGCGCAGATCGACTTCAAGGCGCCCTGGCCGCGTGTGAAGCTGCGCGACGAGCTGCTGCGCGAGACCGGCGTCGACATCTACGAGGCGGGCCGCGACGAGCTGGCCGAGCTGGCCGGCGAGGACGCGGAGGAGACCGACGACTGGGCCGCGCTGGTCGACACGCTCCAGGGCAAGATCGTCGAGCCGAGGCTGATCCAGCCCACCTTCATCACGGTGCTGCCGATCGACATCTGGCCGCTGGTGAAGGTGCATCCCGACGACCCCAAGGTCTGCGAGGCCTTCGACGGCATCGTCGCCGGGATGGAGATCGTCGGCGGCGGCACCGACATCAACGACCCGGTCGAGCAGCGGGCGCGCTTCATCGGCCAGCGCGGCCGCCAGGAGTCCGGCGCCGAGCGAGATCCCCATCCCCACGACGAGGAGTTCGTGCGGGCCCTCGAATACGGGATGCCGCCGGCGAGCGGCTGCGGCCTCGGGATCGACCGCCTGCTGATGATCATGACCGGGGCGAAGACGCTGAGGGACGTGATCATCTACCCGGCGATGAGAGAGCTGCCGGGCGAAGGCTAGGGCGCGGCGCGCGCTCAGTCGCTCAGGGCCGTCTCCAGGTTGTCGAAGCAGCCTTCCCAGCCGCGGCGGTGGTTGGCGACCGACTCGGCGTCGCGCAGGGCGGAGTGGGTGAAGCGGACGAGGGTGGCGCCGGCGGACTCCTCGAACTCGATCTCGATCAGCGTCTCCCGCTCCTCGTCGTCGTCCCAGGTCCAGGTGAAGGCGAGCCGGCGCGGCGGGTCGACCTCGGTGTAGCGGCCGCCGCCGCCGTGCTCGGCGCCCTTCGCCGGGTCGCGCATGACGACCCGCACGGCGCCGCCGACGCGGAGGTCGACCTGCGCGTCGCTGGTCTCCCAGTCACGCTCGGCGTGGAACCAGCGGCGCAGCACCTCCTCGCTCGTCCAGGCGTCGAACACGGCGCGGGCGGGTGCCCGAAAGGTGCGCTCGATGCGGAGCGTCTCGCCGCTCATCGCTTCCCATCCTCGCGGTCGCGCCAGCGCAGCGCGATCCAGACGCGGACCGCGGCGAGGCCGACGCCGGGCCCGACGATGGAGGGCAGCAGCTCCTCGACCGGCATGCCGGCGATGTGGGCGGCGATCATGCCGCCTCGCTCGCGGCCGGCGCGTAGGAGTCGTGCAGGCTCCACCAGGCGTAGGGCGGCGTCTGCGGGTAGCCCTCCGGCGAGTCCTCCCATTCCTCCTGGCGGCCGAGGGGGGTGATGTCGAGGTAGTTCCAGGTGCTCCCCATCTGTTCGTCGCCGCGGTTGTTGAGGAAGTAGGTGCGGAAGATCCGGTCGTCGTCGCGGTAGAAGACGTTGGTCCCGTGCCATTCGTCGACCCCGAAATCGCGGTCGAACTCATCGGTGATCGTGTACCAGGGGACCTCCCACCCCATCCGCTCCTGGTAGCGGCGGATCTCGGCCTGGGGGGCGCGGGAGGCGTGCACCAGCGTCGTGTCGCGGGCGTGCAGGTGGGCGAGGTGGGCGACCTGGTCGGCGCAGAAGGAGCAGCCGATGCAGCCGTGCTCGGGCCAGCCCCGCACGCCCGGCTCGAAGAAGAACCGGTAGACGATCAGCTGGCGGCGGCCATCGAAGAGGTCGAGCAGGGTGGCCGGGCCATCCGGGCCCTCGAAGCGGTACTCCTTCTCGACCGCCATCCGCGGCATCCGCCGGCGCTCGGCGGCGAGCGCGTCGCGGGCGCGGGTCAGCTCCTTCTCCTTCACCAGCAGCTGCTCGCGCGCTGCCTGCCACTCCTCCGGCGATACGACCGGCGGCATCTTCATCTGCGTTCCTCCTTCAGGTAGTCGTCGACGACGTCGAACAGGCGTCCCCAGATCGCCCGCTGGCGATCCATCCACTCAGCGGCCTCCTCGAGCGCCGCCGGCTGGAGCGAGAGCCGGTGCGTGCGGCCCTCGACCGAGCGGGTGACGATTCCCGTCTCCTCCAGGACCCTGAGGTGCTTGGAGATGGCGGGCTTGGAGA
>JBLNAC010000066.1:0-4159 GCA_050259155.1 Syntrophothermus sp. | reverse complement strand
GCGGTCCAGTCGGCGACCTCCCTGCTCCAGGCCTACCGCACCCACGGGCACCTCGCCGCGCGGCTCGACCCGCTCGGCTCGAAGCCGGAGGGCGACCCGGCGCTGCAGCCGGAGAACGTCGACCTGACGCCGGAGCTGATGGCGCGGATCCCCGCCTCGATCCTCCAGATCGGCGTTCCCGGCGAGACGCTGCTGGAGGCGCTGCCCCGGATGCGCGACGTCTACTGCGGCACGATCGCCTACCAGGTGGAGCACCTCTCCTCCCACCAGCAGCGGATCTGGCTGCGGGAGATGATCGAGACCGGCGCCCACCGCCAGCCGCTCACCGACGAGGAGAAAGACCGCCTCCTGCACCGCCTGATCGACGTGTTCCAGTTCGAGCGTTTCCTCGAGAAGGCCTACCTCGGCCAGAAGATGTTCTCGATCGAGGGCCTCGACGTCGTCGTCCCGATGCTCGACGAAGCGATCACGCTAGCCCGGCGGGGCGGCGCCGAAGAGGTCGTGGTCGGCATGGCCCACCGCGGCCGCCTCAGCGTCCTCGCCCACAACCTCGGCCGCTCGGTCGAGTCGATCCTGGCCGAGTTCGAGGGCTCGAAGCAGCTCGCCGCCGTCAAGGCGGTGGCGGCGATCCCTCACGGGGGGACCGGCGACGTCAAGTACCACTACGGCCACCGCGGCGTCTTCGAGACGGCCGACGGCGAGAAGATCCCGGTCCGCCTGTACCCCAACCCCAGCCACCTCGAGTTCGTCGACCCCGTGGTGACCGGCGGCGCCCGCTACCTGCAATCCCGATTCGACGGCCCGCGTCTGACGCATGAGCCGAGCCGCGCGGTCCCGGTCCTGCTCCACGGCGATGCGGCCTTCCCAGCCCAGGGCGTGGTCGCCGAGACCTTCAACCTCCAGGGGCTCAAGGGCTACTCGACCGGCGGCACGATCCACATCATCCAGAACAACCAAGTCGGCTTCACCACCGACCCCGAGGACTCGCGCTCGACCCCCTACGCGGCCGACATGGCGAAGGGCTTCAACGTGCCGATCGTCCACGTCAACGCCGACGACGTCGAGGCCTGCATCTCGGCGGTCCGGCTGGCGATGGCCTACCGGGAGCGCTGGAACCGCGACATCGTCGTCGACGTGATCGGCTACCGCCGCTTCGGCCACAACGAGACCGACGAGCCCGCCTACACCCAGCCGACGATGACGGCGGCGATCAGGTCGCACAAGCCGGTCTCCGAGCTGTACCAGGAGAAGCTCGTGAGCGAGGGCGTCGTCAGCGCCGAGCAGGTCGCGCAGGAGGCCGAGCGGCGCCACGAGGAGGTGTCGCGGGCGCTGCGGGAGCTGCGGGAGAAGATGGAGGCGGGCGAATACGAGGATCCGACCGTCGCCGGGGTCGCCACGAGCACCGGCGAACTCCTCGACCGCAGCGCCAGCCCGCCGGTCGACACCGCCGTCCCTGCCGACAAGCTGCGCTCGCTGAACGACGCACTGCTGAAGACGCCGGAGGGCTTCAACGTCCACCGCAAGCTGCGCCGTCCCCTGAGCAAGCGCGTCGACGCGCTCGAGCAGGGCGGAATCGACTTCGGCCATGCCGAGGCGCTCGCCTTCGCCTCGCTGCTGACCGAGGGCGTCCACATCCGCCTCACCGGCCAGGACACCGAGCGCGGCACGTTCTCCCATCGGCACCTCGTCCTCCATGACGAGAACACCGGCCTCGAGTACACGCCGATCCAGAACCTCGAGGGCGCGACGGCCCCGTTCGAGCTCTACAACAGCCCCCTCTCGGAGGTCGCCTGCCTCGGCTTCGAGTACGGCTATTCGGCCGCGACGCCGAGCGCGCTGGTCCTCTGGGAGGCGCAGTTCGGCGACTTCGCCAACGCCGCGCAGGTGATCGTCGACAGCTTCATCGTCTCCGGCGAGGCCAAGTGGGGCCAGACGAGCCGCCTCACGATGCTGCTGCCGCACGGCTACGAGGGCTCGGGCCCCGAGCACTCCAGCGCCCGGATCGAGCGCTTCCTCGCGCTCGGCGCCGAGGGCAACATCCGCATCGCCAACCCGACCACCGCCGCCCAGTACTTCCACCTGCTGCGGCGCCAGGCGCTGGTCCGCAAGCCGCGGCCGCTGATCGTCTTCACCCCCAAGGGCCTGCTGCGTCTCGACCGCGCCGCCTCCCGTCTCGAGCAATTGACAACCGGGACGCTCCAGTACGTGATCGACGATCCCAAGGCCGCCGACCGCCGCGAGAAGGTCGAGCGGCTCGTCCTCTGCACTGGGAAGGTCTACTACGACATCGACGCCTCCGACCGTCGCGAGGCGGCCGAGAACGTCGCGATCGCCCGGGTCGAGGTGCTCTACCCATTCGCGAAGGAACAGCTGGAGGAGGTGATCGCCTCCTACCCGAACCTGAAGGAGATCGCCTGGGTGCAGGAGGAGCCGCGCAACATGGGCGCGTGGAAGGTGATGTCGCGCCGCTTCCCGGCGGTGATCCCCGAGGGCGTCGACCTCACTTACATCGGCCGCCCGGGCCGCGCGAGCCCGGGCGAGGGCTACTCCGGCGCCCACGCCCTCGAGCAGGAGCGCATCGTCCTGACGGCGCTCACGCCCGGCGCCTGAGCCTGATGGCACGCCCGTTCGAGAAGCCCGTGCCCGGGCGCGTGTTCGTCTGGGTCAAGCGGCTCTCCTGGGTCGAGCTCGCGATCTTCTCCTCGCTGATCGCGTTCTGGCTGCTGCCGGGGTTCGAAACGGAGACGATGGTCTTCGGCTGGGCCCACGGGCTCGGCTTCGTCGCGCTCTGCGTCGTCATCTGGATCGCCTGCGTCAGGCACGAGGCGCCCTACACCCTTCTCGCCGCGACGCTGACCCCGGTGGGCCCGGTCGGGAGCGTGATCGGGATCGAGCTGATCGAGCGCCGGGGCTGGGGGATCGCGGCGCCGGCGCAGGAGAGCGCTCCCGACCGCTCGATTTCGCTTGACCGCCATCCGCCGAAGCGCTATAGCTAACCGTTGACTGTTCCTCTTGGGCAGTCCTGCCCAGGGGAACGGCCGCGTCGGCATCCCTCCCTGGCTCCCGGCGCGCAGGTGCGGTGAGGGTCGCGCGGACCCCCCTGCCTCCCGCGGCCCCGCTGCGCCCTAGGCGTTCAGCTTGCGGAGGACCGCCTGCAGGATGCCGCCGTTGAGGAAGTAGGAGACCTCGTTCGGAGTGTCGAGGCGCACGGTCGCGTCGAACTCCCTGCTCGAGCCGCCGTCCGCCCGCGCCGTCACCGTGACCGTCCTGGCTCGGCCCTCCTCGAGGTCGCCGATGTCGAAGCTCTCGGCGCCGCTGAGGCCGAGCGACTCGACGGTCTCGCCGTCCGCGAGCTGAAGCGGCAGCACTCCCATCCCGATCAGGTTCGAGCGATGGATCCGCTCGAAGCTCTCGGCGATCACGGCCCGCACGCCGAGCAGCTTGGTCCCCTTCGCCGCCCAGTCGCGGGAGGACCCGGAGCCGTACTCCTTGCCCGCCAGCACGACCAGCGGCACGCCTTCCTCCGCGTAGCGCACCGCAGCCTCGTAGATGGTCGTCTCGTCGCCGTCGGGGAAGTGGCGCGTGAAGCCGCCGGCCCGATCCACCAGCCGGTTGCGGAGGCGGATGTTGGCGAAGGTGCCGCGGATCATCACCTCGTGGTTGCCGCGACGGGAGCCGTAGGAGTTGAAGTCGCCCGGCTCCACGCCCTGCTCGATCAGCCAGCGGCCGGCGGGACTGTCGCGTTTGATCGCCCCCGCCGGCGAGATGTGGTCGGTGGTGATCGAGTCCCCGAGCAGCGCCAGCGCGCGGGCGCCGACGATCGGCTCGACCCCCGGCGGGTCGGCGGGCATGTCCTGGAAGAAGCTCGGCCGGCGCACGTAGGTGGACTCCGGCCAGGTGTAGCGATCCCCCGCGGGGACGTCGACCGCGTTCCAGGCCTCGTCGCCGGCGAAGACGCCGGCGTAGTTTCGGGCGAACATCTCGGCGGCGACCGAGGAGCCGACGACCTGCTTGATCTCCTCCGCGCCCGGCCACACGTCGCGCAGATAGACCGGCTCGCCGTCGGAGCCCTCGCCCAGCGGCTCGCTGGCCAGATCGATGTCCATCCGCCCCGCCAGCGCGTAGGCGACCACCAGCGGCGGGCTGGCCAGATAGTTGG
>JBLNAC010000065.1:0-7739 GCA_050259155.1 Syntrophothermus sp. | reverse complement strand
GCGGCCGCTCGATATCTACGGCAACCTCGTCGCCGACGTGCGCGCGACCGGCACGCCGGTGGTGGTGGATCTCTCCTCCCCGCGCCTCGCCCGCGCCCTGGGGGGCGCGCCCGACCTGGTCAAGAACAACGACTGGGAGCTCGCCGGCTTCGTCTACGGCCCGGTCGACACGCCGCAGCGCCTGCGGGCCGCGGCCGAGAAGCTGCTCGAGAAGGGGGCGGCGGCGGCGATCGTCACCCGCGCCGGCGACCCGGCGCTGGTGGTGCGGGGCGGGGCCGCCTGGGAGCTGGTCCCGCCGCGCTTCGAGCGGGGCTCGCGCGAGGGCTGCGGCGACTCGATGATGGGCGCCCTGGCGGCGGCGATCGCCGCCGGGAAGGGCTGGGAGGAGACGCTACGGATCGGCGCCGCCGCCGGCGCCGCGAACTTCCTCCGGCACGGCCTCGGCTCGGGCGCGCGGCCGGTCGTCGAGGACCTCGTCGACCGCGTCGAGCTGCGGCGGCTCGACTGAGTCAGACCACCGGCCCGAACGGGAGGTGCAGCCGCTCGCCGGCGGTGATCGCGCCGGGGGCGGTGTGGGCAATCCACTCGAGGTGCGGCGCGACCGCGGCGAGCCGCCCCAGCCTCTCCAGCGCCGGGCTCAGCCGCAGCGGCCGGCCGTGCGTGCCGCTGTGGGAGTCGCTGCTGAGGACGTGGACGAGTCCCGCTTCGGCCAGCGCCGCCATCCCGTCGGCCATCTGCTCGCGGAGGAAGAAGTCGGCGGTGGCCTGGATCAGCGCCCCGTCGGCGACGAGCGCGGCCATCCGCTCGTACATGTCGGCGGAGAGATGGCGCTCGGGATGGGCGATCAGACAGCGGTGCCCCCGCTCGTGCAGCGCGTGCACGCAGCGGCGCAGGGAGTCGCTGAGCGGGCCGGGCGCCGGCTCGAGCAGGATCCAGCGGCCGGCGCCCAGCGTCACCTGCGCGAGCTCCTCCTCGGAGAGCCCGGCGACCGCCGTCTCCGCGACCTCGCCGCCGGTCAGGATGCGGACGTCGACGCCCTCCTCGTCGAGGCGCGCCTGCAGCGAGGCGACCCGATCGGCGACCTCGTGGATGCGCACGTCGTGGTCGTGGCGGATGTGGGGCGTGGCGCAGACCGCGACGATCCCGTCGGCCTCCGCCTGCCGCGCCATCGAGACGCTGTCGGCGAGGTCGCGGGCACCGTCGTCGATCCCGGGCAGGATGTGACAGTGGAGGTCGATGAGGCTCAAGCGCTCCCCGCTTCGCCCCCTGTCCCCGGACCCCTCCATGTGCAACCCGGCGTTCAGCGACCCCGCGCGCGACGCACCCAACTACGATGAGCGGCAAGATCTTGCACCTGCCGCCGCCGGGCTTGCGGAGGCAGAGGCTCCAGGCTTCAACTCATGGAAAAGAAGACGACCCGCAGAGGGAACTACGAGTCAGGATCGGACTACGTCCTCGAGTACGGCGAGCTCCGGTTCGCGTTCAACGAGGACGACTTCGGACAGCGGGTCGAGCAGGCGGCGGTGAAGCTCGGCTTCGTCCACCAGGGCCTGACGCAGGAGGAGCTCGACGATCTCCTCGATCTCGCGGTGAGCGGCGAAATCGCCGAGCCGAGCTCGCGCCTGGGCGAGCACATCAACGCCAACTGGGAGGACCTGGTCGGCCCCGCCAACCGCAGCCTGGTCCACTGGATCCGCCGCCTCGTCTTCCGCGGCGCCTGGCTCGACCAGCGCGTCAAAGAGGGAGAGCTCGACGTCGTCTTCGACGAGCGCAGCCAGACCTTCGGCTACGTGCAGCCGGATCGCAGCGACGAGCTGATCGAGCTCTCCAAGGAGCCCAGCTGGCGGCGCATCGCCTACCGCCGCTGAGGCGGGCTCAGGACCTCTCGACAGCGGCGACGACGGTGAGGCTGCCGCCCCCCGCCCCACCCTGCGCGCGGCCGGCGTCGAAGAACTGCTTGGCCGTCTCGGTGTCGGCGAAGTCGGTCGCGAGCCGGGTGAGCGAGTCGACGACGAGGATCACGTCTTCGCCGGCGCTCGCGCGCGCGGCCGCCTGGGCGAGGGCGTCGCTGGCGTGTCGCGGCTGGCCGGCGGAGACGATCTCCGCCTGCGGGGCCTCCCGCTTCCAGTCGGCCAGCTCCTCCGGCCCCGGATCGATCAGCAGCACGACCGGATCGGGCCCCTTCGAGGCTCCGGCGAGGTCGGCGGCGACGCCGCGCAGCAGCGCCGTGCAGGCCTCGCGGGTCTCCGCGAAGAGGATGGCCTGGCGGCCGGCCTCCGCCGGCAGCAGCAGGTCCTGAAGCGTCACCCCTTCCTTGCTGCGGCGGCCGAAGCGCCGGCGGCGGCGCCTGCGCGGGCGGGCCGGCTCGGGAGCGGGTTTCGGAGCCGGCAGCTCCGGGGCGACCGGATGGGTTTCCTCCTCGCCTCTGTGGACGGCCTCGGCGTCGCCGCCGTAGGCCTCGTCGCCCAGCTCGTCGCCGGTCCCCCCGCCTTCGCGCCGCCGGCGCCGGCGGCGCCTGGGCGGACGCTCGCCCGGCTCCTCACCGGCCTTCTCGGCCCGCTCCTCGCCGGCCTTCTCGGCACGCTGCCGGGCGGGCTTCTCGACAGGCCGCCCGCCGGCCTTCTCGACAGGCTTCGCCGCCTCGGCGGACTCGCCACCGAGGGCGTCGATCAGCTCGCCCTTGGTCAGCATCCGGTATTTCGCCACGCCGGCCTCGGCGGCGAGGGCGTGAAGCTCCGACAGGTGCTTGGTTTCCAGCTCGGCTCGGGTCATCGAAGCCGGAGGTTAATCAACCTGCCGAGCCGGCGCGGGCGGGGTCGGTGCCTTCGGCGGCGGCCGCGGCCGGCCAGGCCTCGGCCTCGCGCTCGATCTGCGCCGGTGACCACCCCAGCTCGGCGCCGAGGACCTCGGCGACGGGGCGGGCGGCCGCCGCGTCGCGCAGCTGCGGCGCCGCCAGCAGGCCCAGCCGGGTACGGCGGAGGAGGACGTCGGCGACGCTTCGCGCCTGCTCGTGGCGCGCCGCGATCGCGACCTCGGCCATCAGATCGGGGCGGCCGGGGACGATCGGGCGCGCCAGCGCCTCGTCGGCGCGGGCCAGATCGAGGACCTTTCGCGCCGCGTGCCCGTAGCGGAACGCGAGCTGGGCCGCCGCCTCCTCTCCGACCCCCGCCGGAGCCGCGAGGTCCTCCGGGCGGGCCTCCATGCCCAGCGGGATCTCCGCCGTGTGGCAGGGCGCCTCGCGTCCCTCGCGCTCGACCAGGCGATCGACGGTCTGCTTCGCCATCCGCCGCCAGGTGGTGAGCTTGCCGCCGGTGATCGTCAGCATCCCCGAGGAGGTCTCGTAGAGCTCCGCCTTGCGGGAGATGTCGACCGACTTTCGCGGGTCGCCGGTGGAGATGAGCGGCCGCACCCCGGCAAAGGCGCCGACCAGGTCGGACTCGGTCAGCGAGCGGCCGAAGAAGGCGTTGACCGCCTCGAGCAGGTACTCGACGTCGTCGTCGCCTGGCCGGGGGTGGGCGATGTCGCCGTCGTAGTCGTTGTCGGTGGTGCCGACCAGGGTGCGTCCGTACCAGGGCAGCGCGAAGATCATCCGGCCCTCCCCGGCGGGGACGATGCAGGCGGCGCGGCCCATCGGCAGGTCCGCCTCGTCGAGGACGACGTGGGTGCCGCGGCTCGGCGCGATCCGCGGCACGTCCTCCTCCTCGACGACCTCGGGGCGGATCCGGTCGGCCCAGACGCCGGTGGCGTTGACGACGCTGTCGGCCTCGACCTCGAGGCGCTCGCCGGACTCGGCCTCGACGAAGGCGACCCCGTCGGCACGCCCGTCGCGGGTCAGCACCTCGACGACGTCGGCGCCGTTCAGCGTCACGGCGCCGAAACGCTCCGCCTCGCCGAGGACCGTGAGGACGAGGCGCGCGTCGTCGGTCTGGCAGTCGTAGAAGAGGTAGGCATCCCGGGGGTCGCGCGCCTCCAGAGCCGGCACCAGATCCAGGACCTCGGCCCGGTCGAGGGTGCGATGGCGGTCGGGCGACCAGTAGAAGTCCTCGTCCTCCTCCTTGGAGGAGCGCATCTCGCGCCGGCTGCGACCGACCCGGGTCGTCGCCATCACGTCATACATGTTGAGCCCGAGCCCGACCTTGCGGTCGCGGCGCGCCTCCCCCAGCGAGGCGACGAGGAACGGGGTCGGGTAGACCAGGTGGGGTGCCAGCTGGACCATCAGCTGGCGCTCGAGCAAGGCCTCGCGGACCAGGCCGAGGTCGAAGTTCTGCAGGTACCGGAGCCCGCCGTGGACCATCTTCGAGGAGCGGCTGGAGGTGCCCTCGGCGTAGTCGCCGCGCTCCAGCAGCGCCACCGAGTATCCGCGGGAGGCGGCGTCGAGGGCGACGCCGGCACCGGTGATGCCGCCGCCGATCACGACCACGTCGAAGCGCTGGCCGGCGATCGCCTCGATTGCCTCGCCCCGGCGCAGCATCAGTCGAGGTGGGTGACGACCGCGGCGGCGGGCCGGACGGGGACGGGGCGCTCTTGGCGGGGCCGGCCGATGTGGAGGAGGCCGACGACGCGCTCCCCGGCACCGAGGCCGACCGCGGCGCGGCCCGCCTCCTCGCGCAGGAGCGCCGGCGTGCGCCAGTAGCCGGCGAGGCCCCTGGCGTGGGCGGCGAGCAGGACGATGTAGGCCGCGACCGCCGAGGCGCAGAGGTCCTCCTCGTCCTGCACCGGGTCGCCGGCGAGCGCGGCGGAGACGACGACGAGCGTGGGACAGCGGTCGAGCTTCGCCGCGCCCTCGGGCCCGGCCGCCTCCTTCAGCCGCTGCAGGGCTCGCGGGCCGACGACCCGGAATCTCCAGGGCACCGTGAGGTGATGGTTGGGGGCCCAGTTGGCGAGCTCGAGCAGCTCCTCGAGCTGATCGCGAGGGAGGGGCTCGGGGTCGAACGCCTTGTGGGTGCGGCGGGTGCGGATCGCGGTCTCGACGTCCATCTGGCCAGATTGTCGCGGTTGGCCCTCGCCGGCGCTCCCGGGTCGCGAGGCGGCGCTCGCGGATCGGCCCGCCGCCGCGGTCAGATTCCGTAGCGCCAGCGCATCCAGCCCTTGCGGGCCGCCCAGGCGACGCCGAAGAGGAGGCAGCCGGCGACCAGCCCGGCGACCACAGCGCCGAGGGTGCCGCCGCCGGAGCCCCCGTCCGCTGCCGAGCCGCCCCGCGCCTCGCCTTCGCCCGCCGCACCCGGGGCTTCAGGCCCTTCAGCGGCCCCGGCGGAGACCGGTCCCGGCGCGGCCCCGGCGGCCGCGCCACCCGAGCCCGCCGGCGAGGGCCCGGCGGCGCCGAGCGGCCGTCCCGGCGCGACCGCCGCGCCGGCGCCGGCCGCCGCCCCCGAGGAGCCCCCTGAAGCCGCGACGGGCGGGCCGGCCCCGCCGGGGAAGGCCGTCGAGGCGTCCTTGGTCGAGCCCGAGGCGGAGGAGCCGCCTTCGCCGGAGGAGATGCCCTCGGTGCCCGGCGTGCCCGACGCGCGGGGGGTCGGGGGAAGCGGGAAGTAACGCCCGGCGGCCGCGACCATCGCCTCGGCCGTGACCCAGACCGGAGTCTGATCGCTCGACGCCGAATAGCGGTAATGCCCGTCGCCGGCCTGGCGGGCGCTGAGGTAGCCGGGGGCGCTGACGCCGCCTTTGCGGAAGGAGCCGGGGTCGGCGCCGGCGGCGATGATCCCCTGGGTCGCCCACGCCGTCGACTGGGCGTTGACCTCGCCGCCGCTCCCGAGCGCGAAGCCCCCTCCCCGGCGCTGGGCGTCGCGCAGGTAGGCGAGGCCGCGTTTGGACGCTGTCGATCCCCGCGCCAGCGTCTGGAGCACGGCTCCGGTCGTGTCGGCGGTGCTCGGCGAGCCGGGCGCGTCGCCCCAGCCGCCGTCGCTGCCCTGCGCGGCGCGGAGCCAGGCCATCGTCTTCTCGACGCCGCCGCCGGCGCCGCTCGCGCGCAGCGCCATCACCGCGAACGCGGTCGAGGTCGGCCAGCCTTCGTAGGAGCCGTCGGGGCGCCGCTTCGCGAGCAGCCGGGAGACGAGGTTCCCGCCTCCGAACCGGCGCGGGTCGACGCCGGCTCCGCGCAGGGCGAGGATCGTGCGCGCCACTTCGCCCGGGCTCCGGAGCGCGGCGACGCGGGCGCGGAGGAAGTCGACCGGCGAGCGGCCGTCGCGGATGACGTCGAGCGGATTGCGTCCAGCGGCCTCGAGCCCGAGCATCGCCCAGCAGGTCGTTTCGGGGCTGGACGTGTCGCCGGGCGAGGCGCCCCAGCCGCCGTCGCGGTTCTGCACGGAGGCGAGCCAGGCCGCGGCGCGCCCGACCTCCCCGGCGGACGCCCGCACGGCGCCGACGCAGCAGAGGCCGACCGCCGCGAGCGCGAGCGCCGCGACGCCCCCGCGCAGGCCGGGCCCGAGGCGGCGGCGCGGCCGCGCCGAGGCGTGCCCGTCGCGCGACCACTCGAACCGCTCGCGGAAGCGGACCAGCATGCGCAGCATCGCCGGCCCCGCGAGCAGGGCGAAGGCGACGTTGCCCGCCGCGTGGGCGATTTCGAACGGCACCGCCCTCCCCTCGAAGAGGAGGAACCGCTGCCACGAGAGTTCCCCGCCGTAGGTCGCCATCAGCGAGAAGTTGAGGAGGGCGCCGTAGAGGACGGCGGCGAGCCCGCAGACCGCGGCCAGGCCGAAGCGGCCGACGTTCCGCCAGCCCAGCCCGACGGCGGCGCCGAGCAGGCCGCACAGCCCCCAGGCCGCCATCTGCCAGGGCGTCCACGGACCCTGCCCGAACCAGAAGTTGGAGACCAGCGCGGCGAGGGACCCGACCGCGAAGCCCGGGGCGCCCCCCAGCGCGTAGCCGGCGAAGATGACGATGTCCGTCGTCGGCTTGACGTTGGGGAAGGCGGCGAAGGCGATGCGCCCCGCGATCGCGAGCGCCGCCAGCGCCGCGACCAGGGCGACCACCTGCGACGGGGGGCGGGAGCGCTCGTACCAGGCGAAGCCGCCGAGCAGGACGCCACCGAGGATCAGGAAGCTGACCAGCTGCCAACTCATCCCCGCTCCCCCGTCGGCGCGTGGAACGGGTCACCCGCGACCGGGTCATCCCGCAGCGCCGCGGCGCCCCGCTCGGCGGTGATCACGCCGGGGACGTCGAGGATGCGGGCGACCTCCGTGGCGAAGTACCAGCCGCCGGAGAGCACCTCGGCGGCGGGCCCGTCGGCGATCACGCTGCCGGGGCCGAGGAGGACGACGCGCTCCGCGAAGGCAGCGGCGAACTCGACGTCGTGGGTCGCCACGACGACCCCGGCGCCGGCCGCGGCAAGGCGGTCTATCACCCCGTGCAGCTCCTCCTTGCGGGCGCGGTCCATGCCGCGGGTCGGCTCGTCGAGCGCGACCAGGCCCGGCAGCCGCTCTCCCTCGATGCGTCCGGCGAGGACGACGGCGAGGGCGAGCCGCTGACGCTCTCCCCCGGAGAGGTCCCGCGGGTCCGCGTCGACCGCGTGCTCGAGCCCGACCAGGCGCAGCGCAACGAGGCCGGCCTCCCCCGGCAGCTCGTCGCCGACGCGCTCCCGCACGAGGTAGTCGCCGGGGCTCTGGGTGAGGAGGGCGACGCCGGCCGGGACGGCGAGTCTGCCGGCGGCCGGCGCGATCAGACCCGCCGCGGCGCGCAGCAGGGTGCTCTTGCCGGCGCCGTTGCGCCCCATCAGCGCCACCCGCTCGCCGCGCCCGACGACG
>JBLNAC010000064.1:0-3954 GCA_050259155.1 Syntrophothermus sp. | reverse complement strand
CAGCGCCCAACGTCCCTAAGGGGGAGCCATGGTGGCCCCGTTGAGTGAATCCGACAGGGGCCCGGCTGTGATCCGCACGCCGGACTACCGGCTGCGCGTCTTCGTCAGCTCCACGCTCAAGGAGCTCGCTGACGAGCGCGACGCCGTGCGGCGGGCCATCCTCAGCCTGCGGCTGGCCCCGGTCATGTTCGAGCTCGGTGCGCGACCGCACCTCGCCGACGACCTCTACCAGGCCTACCTCGCCCAGAGCCACGTCTTCATCGGCCTCTACTGGCAGTCCTACGGCTGGGTGGCCCCGAAGAAGGAGCTCTCGGGGCTGGAGGACGAGTACAACCTCTCCGGCGATCTCCCCCGGCTGCTGTACATCAAGAGCCCCGCGCCCGACCGGGAGCCGGCTCTCACCGGGCTGCTCGACCGCATGAGGGACGAGAACGCGGGCTGCTACAAGTCCTTCACGACCGCCGACGAGCTCCGGGAGCTTGTCGAGAGCGACCTCGCCCTTCTGTTGACCGAGCGTTTCGAGGCGACGCGCGGCCGCGAACTGCCGGAGGAAAGCGTCGGAGAGCATCCGCTGACTAACCTCCCCTTCCTGCGCAACCCGCTCATCGGGCGCGAAGAGGAGCTGAGGACGGGGTGCGACCTGCTCCTGCGTGACGACGTGGCGCTCGCAACGCTCACCGGGCCGGGCGGCTGTGGCAAATCGCGGCTGGGCATCGAGATCGCGCTCGAGGTGCGCGATCGCTTTGCCGACGGTGTCTACTTGGTCGGGCTGGACGTGATCACCGATCCCGACCTTGTGGTCCCGACCATCGCCAGGACCCTCGGTGTCCCCGAGCCGACCGACGGGACCACTGCGGACGAAGCGCTCAGGGGCTCCGTCTGCGGCAAGCGGCTGCTCCTGCTGCTCGACAACTTCGAGCAGGTGATCGCCGCGGCTCCGCGCATCGCCCGCCTGCTGGAGGGATGTCCGCACATCAAGATGCTGGTGACCAGCCGCGCCCCGTTGCGCCTGCGTGCCGAGAAGGAGCTTCCCGTCCCCCCCTTGGCCTTGCCTCCGGTGGACCGGATGCTCGATCACCAGCCGCTCTCGCAGTACGCCGCGGTGCAGCTGTTCATCGAGCGGGCACAGGCGGCGAGGACCGGCTTCGAGGTCACCAGCGAGAACGCTCCCATTGTGGCCGAGATCTGCCACCGGCTCGACGGCCTGCCGCTGGCGATCGAGCTGGCCGCCGCACGCATCAGGATGCTCTCGCCGCGAGCGTTGCTGGAGCGCATGGAGCAAAGCTTCGACGTGCTGGGCGGCGGGATCAGAGACCTGCCCGAGAGACAGCGCACGCTCGACGCCGTGATCGACTGGAGCCACAGCCTGCTGGGCGACGAGGAGAAGCGCCTGTTCCGGCGGCTGGGCGCCTTCGTCGGAGGGTGGACGTTCGAGGCCGCCCACTCGCTTGGCAACGCGGATGGCGAGGAGCCCATGAACGTCTTCGCTGCGCTCGAGGGGCTGGTGGACCTCAGCCTCGTCGTGCCGCCAGAGGAAACGGGCGGCGAGCTGCGCTTCAGATTCCTGGAGACGATCCGTAAGTTCGCCGTTCAGCGCCTGGACGAGTCGGGCGAAGGGGAGCTGGCGCGACGGCTGCACGCGGAGTTCTTCCTGGAGGTCGCGGAGCAGTTTGCCCGGCAGGCCGCGGAGCGGCCCCCTGTCCGCGAAGAGTTCGCCGCCATCGAAGCCGACGTCGACAACGTGCGCGCGGCACGCGCCTGGCTAAGCGGCCGGCGCCGCGACGTCGACGAGCTCAGACTGCTCTCGGCGCTTCGCCTGTTCTTCTACGTGCGCGGCTACCAGATCGAGGCGAAGACTTTCCTGAACGAAGCGCTCACGAGAGCGCGGGACGTGCCTCCTGACGTGCGCGCCGATGCGCTGACCGCATCCATCTGGCTTGCCTATCGGGCCGGCGACTACGCTGCCGCCAGAGTCTTCAGCGAGGAGCTGCTCACTCTGAGCGCAGGTCTTTCCGATTCGCATCTGAGGGCCCGGGCGCTTGGCGAGCTCGGCAATGTGGCTGCCGCGGAGTCGGACTATGAGGCTGCGACAGAGCTTTACGAGGAGGCGGCTCGCATGTTCCGCAGGTCCGGGGACAAGGGCCGGCTTTCTGCCGTCCTTGGCAACCTCGGCGACGTCGCCCTCTGTCAGGGCCGACTCGACAACGCCGAACAGCTCCTCGTCGAGAGCGTCGCGATCGCG
The DNA here is from genome assembly GCA_050259155.1 of Syntrophothermus sp. Taxonomy (GTDB): domain Bacteria; phylum Actinomycetota; class Thermoleophilia; order Solirubrobacterales; family 70-9; genus VAYN01. Next base: position 1,712 of record JBLNAC010000064.1, on the reverse strand, counting down.
CGTGAGGGCGCGGATCGGGACGGCGAGGCCGTCGCGCTCTTCACGCTCGCGCGAACGCGCCTCGAGCGAGGGGATCGCGAAGCTGCCGTGGGAACGCTTGTCGAGGCAATCGGCATAGGTGTCGACCTCGGCTACCCGGAGGTCCTCGCGTACTGCGTCACGCTCGCGGCAGAGCTCGCGGCGCCTTTCGCCCCCGAATCGGCCGCCGAGCTGGCCGGCGCGAGTGAGGCCGCCCTGGAAGGGCTCGGCATCCCTCTGCAGAGGCTGGAGCGTGAAGCCCACGATCGGACACTCGCTTGGCTAGGTGTCCGCCTTGGACCCAGATTGGAGGAGCTGCGTGAACGCGGGCGTTCGCTTGAACTTGAGGAAGCGGCGTCCAGCGCTCGCTCTCTGCTCGACCGCTGGGGGACCGACTCCGGAGCGACTATTTGAGTCACGTGATCGGCAGATGCGAACTGCTCATTGAAGTCAGGCGTCATCGAGTGGTACGTCGATCGTCGCCTGCCACGGCTTTCGGTTGCAGACGGGTTGCAGGCGAGGCTTCAGACGGGTCCGCGCGACATTCTCAGGGCACGCAGAATGCCTGCAGATACGCCTGAAAAGAGTTGGTAGCGCATACGGGATTCGAACCCGTGTTACCGCCGTGAGAGGGCGGCGTCCTAGGCCCCTAGACGAATGCGCCACGCAGATGGAGCTGCGACCGGTGGTGCCGGGCCGCACACGCTGTCGCCGGACGGGGCCGTCTGCGGCAGCGGCGCACTAGGGTAGCACATAGCCGGGGAGGCGCAAAACCGCGCTCGAAGAGCGCCCGCCGAGACGGGCGATGTAGGCTTGGCCCATGCCCGCCCCGGACTACACGTACAGGCCGCTCGCGGCCGCCGATGCCGATGATGCGTTCGCCGTCTTCAGGGACTCGCTGAACGACTACCTGGCGCGAGCCGGGCAGGAGCTCGTCCCGGACGTGAACGACCTGAACGCCGTCTTTCTGCACTTCTTGCGGCACGACGCGCCGCGCTGCTGGGCGGCCGTGGCGGGCGACCGGCTGGTCGCCTGGACGGCCGCCATCCAGCGCGGTCCCTGGTGGTTCCTCTCGATGCTCTTCGTCCTGCCGGAGGCGCAGCGGCGAGGCGTCGGCGGCGAGCTTCTGCGGCGCGCCATGGACGCCGGCGAGGGTGTGGCCGTGCGCGCCACGGTGACCGACACGTTGCAGCCACTCTCGAACGATCTGTACGCGCGGCGCGGCATGCTCCCGCGTGAGGCGCTGCTGACGATGTCGGGTCCGCCCCGTGTCCTCCGGGGCCTCGCGGGGCCGCCGCAGGGCGATGCCGGGCTCGGCGGCCTGGAGCCCGAGGCGCTGACCGCCGGCTCCGTCCCCGATCTCGTCGCCGTCGATGCGCTCGTCACGGGCCTCGACCGGACCGTGGACCACGCCTTCTACCTGCGTGAGGGCGAGCGGCGCGGCTGGCTCTTCCGGCGCGCCGCTCGCCCTGTCGCCTACGTCATGTACCGCCCCAGTGGTTACATCGGCCCGCTGGCGTGCCTCGAGACCGGCGACGTCGCGCCGGTCCTGCGCCACGCTTTGGCGCAGCTCGCCGGCCTGGGCTTCGAGCAGGTGAAGCTGGGCGTGCCGGCCTCGTGCGAGCAGGCGCAGCGCGTGCTCTGGGACGCCGGCCTCGGCTTCGGCGAGACCCCGGGGCTGCTGCTCGCCACGC
>JBLNAC010000063.1:0-5826 GCA_050259155.1 Syntrophothermus sp. | reverse complement strand
ATGCTCGTGGAGGACTTCGATCCGACCGGTCTCCCACTCATGGCCCAACTGGTTCATGGCCGGCGCGGCGACCGATGCGGGCGGTGATGAGGTGGATACGGGACATTTCGGTTACCTCCTGAGCGTGTGTTGGTGTCGGGTTGACTTCCGTGCACCGAATTTCGCCCGGATCCGCCTCCGCTCCCAGGCCCCCCAGGGGTGGACTCGTCCACCCCTCGCCCCGCCGGGGCCCGGACTCGACCACCCTCGCCGCGCCGGAGGCCGGACCCGACCACCCGGCGCGAGGGGTGAACTCGACCGCGCCGGGAACGAGACGCGTCCGCCCTCGCCGTCTCCGTCCCTAGAGGTCGCGCTGGTTGACGATGCCGCTGTTCAGCGCCCGCTCGGCGAGCGCGACGCGCTTCTGGTTCTGGGGCAGGTCGCCGACCTCGAGCTTCTCGAAGAGGGCGCGCATGTGGGTCTTGACCGCGTCGACGCTGAGGTGCAGCTCGGCGCCGATCTCCTGGTTCGTCGCCGGGGTCGCGAAGGCGGCGCCGTCCCGGTAGGGACGGCAGAGGGCGACGAGGACGCGGCGCTGCGCAGGGGAGATCGAGGCGGCCGCCTGGGCCCCGGCGGCGAGCGCCGTCTCCGCGGGGGCGCCGCCCAGCCGCGGGCGCCGGTAGAGGACCGCAGTGCGGCCGAAGCGGAGCGTGTCGCCGTCGCGCAGCAGCCGCCGGCCATGGACCCGCTCCTCGTTCACGTAGGAGCCGTTGCGCGAGAGCCCGTCGTCGACCAGCGTGCACTCGTCGCGGACGACCTCGATCTGGGCGTGCAGGGCGGAGACCTCCTCGTCCCACCCCAACTGCACGTCGGCCGAGTCGCCGCGCCCGACCCACAGCTCCCCGCCGCCCGGTTCGACGCCGACGATCACCTGCTCGCCCTCGCCGTCGCGGTAGACGAGGAACGGCTGCCCGCTCCGTTCGGCTTCGATCTGCGCCTTCAGCTCCGGCGCGCTGGCGACCCGTCGCTCCATCGCTGTGATCCTAAGGCGCGCCATCCAGGGCGCGCCACCCACCAGGGAACGCCAGGGCCGACACCGGGAGCGGCCTCCCCGCCCCGGCCCGCGGCCGAACATCCGATCGCGATTTGCACGCTAAATGCGGCGGCTTTAGCCTGCCAGGCACAACTGGACGTATGTCCTATACGGGCGCGGACGCCCGACCTCCACACTATTGACGATGGCCAAAGAAGTCCAAAGGTTCTTCTTCGACTGGTACCCGGTCTTCGGCGTCGTCTTCATGGCGGGCCTGCTGTTCGTCTTCCTCCGCCTGCTGCGGACGACGATGGGCACGACCAAGCCCGAAGCGGTGAAGGCGAGCCAGACCAAGCCGGTCCTCTGGGAGGAGGTCCAGGGAGTCGACGCGGCCAAGGACGAGCTGATGGACGTCGCCGAGTGGCTGCGCGACCCCGCCCGCTTCGCCGCGCTCGGCGCGCAGCCCCCGCGCGGCGTCCTCCTCTACGGCCCTCCCGGCACCGGCAAGACGATGCTCGCTCGCGCGGTCGCCGCGCAGGCCGGGGTCGACTTCTTCGCCGCTTCCGGCTCGAGCTTCGTCGAGATGTTCGTCGGGCGCGGCGCCGCCCGCATCCGCCGCCTTTTCAAGACCGCGCGCAAGTCCGGCCGCGCGGTGATCTTCATCGACGAGCTCGACGCCGTCGGCGGCCACCGCAGCGGCGGCGGCGACGGCGGCACCAGCGAGCGCGAGCAGGCGCTCAACCAGCTGCTGGTCGAGCTCGACGGCTTCGAGAAGGACCCCGGCACGGTGATCGTGATCGCCGCCTCCAACAACGTCGACAAGCTCGACCGGGCGCTGCTGCGCCCCGGGCGCTTCGACCGCCAGGTCCTCGTCGCCCCGCCCGACCGCGTCGGGCGCGAGGCGATCCTCCGCAGCCACGCGCGTGGCAAGCCGCTCGCCGAGGACCTCGACCTGCGCGACGTCGCCCGCAAGACGACCGGGATGACCGGCGCCCAGCTCGCCAACGCGCTGAACGAGGCAGCGATCATCGCCGGGCGCGCCGGGCGCGCCGCGATCGGCCGGGAGGACCTCGACGAGGCGCTCCTGCGCCAGTCGGTCGGCTCCCAGCAGGCGCGCAGCCTGACCCAGAAGGAGCGCCGCATCGTCGCCTACCACGAGGCCGGCCACGCGCTCTGCCGCAAGCTCCTCGGCCTCGATCCGCCCGAGATCCTCAGCATCGTCCCGCGCGGGCCGGCGCTCGGCTTCGTGGGCCACTCGCCGCGGGAGGACACCTATCTCAAGTCCCGCGAGGAACTGCTCGACGAGCTGGTGACGCTGCTCGGGGGCCGCGCGGCCGAGCAGGAGGTGTTCGGCGAGTCCTACTCGGGGGCGACGGACGACCTCGCCCGCGTCGGCGCGGTCAGCAAGCAGATGGTCACCGAATTCGGGATGGGCGTTTCCGGCGACCACGACGCTCCGCCCCCGATCGCCCTGCCGACCGCCGACTACGCGGTCGCCGACGCGACCCGCCGCGACGTCGACCTGGCGGCGATGACCCTCGCCCAGGACGCCTTCCGCCGGGCAACGGCGCTTCTCGCCGCCAACCGCGAGTGCCTCGACCACCTCGCCGCCAACGCCCTCGAGCGCGAGACGCTGACCCGCGAGGAACTCGACGAGATCTTCGCCGCGCATGACCTGCGCGGACTGGCCGAGCCGCGCGGCAGTGGCGCGGCGATGGTCGCGCTGAGCAAGAGGGACCGCCGGTAGCCCGCCCCCGGTGAACCCGGAGCCCGTCCGCTGGTGGTCGATGCGGCCGGCCCAGAACCTGAAGCCGGCGACCTACCGCTGCCCGCTCTGCGGCCGCCACCTGCCGGCGCTCTCCGAGCACGTTCTGCTCGCGCCCGAAGGCGACTCCTCCCGGCGCCGCCACGCCCACACAGAGTGCGTGCTGCGGGCGCGCCGCGAGGGCCGGCTGCCGACCGAGGAGGAGTGGCGCGCGACCCAGCCGCGGCGCCCCTCGGCCTGGGCGCGGCTGCGCGCCAGGCTGGGGCTGTAATCCGCGGGCGCCGGGCCACGCGGCCTTCCCGCTGAAACGCGTTTCCACCCGCCTCCTCGCTGAGAACGCACTTTGACTCGGTATGCGGGTGAAGGTGCGTTCTCACCGGGCGCCGCGCCCCGGGTAGGATCGCGCCCGTGCTTGCCGCCTACGCAGCCCGCTCCGCCCCCGACGATCCGCTCTCGGCGCTGGAGGTCGGCCAGGTCGCGGAGATCGACGTCCCCGAGGGCTGGGTGGCGGTCGAGGTTCGCGCCGCCTCCCTCAACCATCACGACGTCTGGTCCCTGAAAGGGGTCGGGCTGCCGCCGGAGCGGCTGCCGATGATCCTCGGCTGCGACGCCGCCGGGGTCGACCCCGACGGCGACGAGGTGATCGTCCATGCGGTGATCGGCAACCCCGACTGGCGCGGGGACGAATCGATCGACCCCAGCCGCACGCTGCTCTCCGAGATGCACCCCGGCTCCCTCGCCGAGCGGGTCGCCGTCCCCCGCCACAACCTCGTGCCCAAGCCGGCGTCGCTGAGCTTCGAGGAGGCGGCGTGCCTGCCGACCGCCTACCTCACCGCCTACCGGATGCTCTTCACCCGCGGGCGGCTCCGGCCCGGGGAGACGGTGCTCGTCCAGGGCGCTGCCGGGGGCGTCGCCTCGGCCGCGATCGCGCTTGCCCGCGCCGCCGGCGCCCGTGTCTGGGCCACGAGTCGCGACGAGCGCAAGCGCGCCTACGCGCTCGAGCTCGGCGCCCACGAGGCCTTCGAGAGCGGCGCCCGCCTCCCCGACCGGGTCGACGTCGTGATCGAGACCGTGGGCGAGGCGACCTGGGGGCACTCGCTGCGCGCGGTCCAGCCGGGCGGCCGCGTCGTGGTCGCCGGCGCCACCAGCGGCATGAACCCGCCCGCCGACCTCTCCCGCGTCTACTTCAAACAGATCGAGGTGATCGGCTCGACGATGGGCACCCGCGACGAACTCGAGAACCTGGTGCGACTGATGGAGAGCACCGGGCTGCGGCCGCGGATCGACCGCACGATCTCGCTCGCGGACGCCGCCGAAGGCTTCGCCGCGATGATCGCGGGCGAGGTCTTCGGCAAGATCGTGATCGCCCCCTAGCGGGAGTTCGCGGCGGCCGCCCCCGGCCCCAGCGTTCTTCGAAGCGGGAGATCGCGGCGGCCGCCCCCGGCCCTAGCGGTCTTGGAACCGGCGCAGCTCCATCCGCGCGATCGAGCGCTTGTGGACCTCGTCGGGGCCGTCGGCGAGCCGCAGCGTGCGCAGGTGCGCCCAGGTCTCGGCCAGGGGGAAGTCGCCTGAGACGCCGCCGCCGCCGTGCACCTGGATCGCCCGGTCGAGGATCCGCAGCGTCACCTCCGGCGCCGCCACCTTGATCGCGGCGATCTCGGTCCGCGCGTGCTTGTTGCCGACCGTGTCCATCAGCCAGGCGGTCTTCATCGTCAGCAGCCGGATCATCTCCAGCTCGATCCGCGCCTCGGCGATCCAGTCCTGGACGTTGGCCCGGGTCGCCACCGGGGCGCCGAAGGTCTCCCGCTCGAGCGCCCGCTCGCACATCAGGTCGAGCGCCCGCTCGGCCGCACCGATCGCCCGCATGCAGTGGTGGATGCGGCCGGGGCCGAGCCGCGCCTGGGCGATCATGAAGCCGTCCCCCTCGCCCGCCAGCACCGCCGAGACCGGCACCCGCGCGTCCTCGAAGGCGACTTCGGCGTGGCCCTCGCGATCGCTGTAGCCGAAGACGCTGAGGTTGCGCACCACCCGGACGCCCGGCGTGTCGAGCGGCACCACCAGCATCGACTGCTGCTTGTAGGCGGGGGCGTCGGGGTCGGTCTTGCCCATCACGATCAGCACTTTGCAGTTGGGGTGGATCGCATTCGTCGTCCACCACTTGCGGCCGCTGATCACGTACTCGTCGCCGTCGCGCACGATCGAGGTCTCGATGTTGGTCGCGTCCGAGGAGGCCACCGCCGGCTCGGTCATCGCGAAGGCGGAGCGGATCTCCCCGTCGAGCAGCGGCTTCAGCCAGCGCTCCTTGTGCTCCTCGCTGCCGAACAGGGTCAGCACCTCCATGTTGCCGGTGTCCGGCGCGTTGCAGTTCATCGCTTCGGGCGCGATCTTGATGCTGCGCCCCATGATCTCCGCCAGCGGCGCGTACTCGGCGTTGAGCAGTCCCGGCCCCCATTCCTCGTGGGGATGGAAGAGGTTCCAGAGCCCGCGCGAGCGCGCCTCCTCCTTCAGCTCCTCCATCGCCTGCGGGTGGTGGTGGGGGTCGCCGGCGGCCTCCATCTCGGCCGCGATCACCGCCTCGCCCGGGTAGATCCGCTCGTCCATGAACGCCTGGACGCGCTCCTGGTATTCCTTGCAGCGGTCCGTCAGCTCGAAGTCCATCGACAGCTCCTGGGGCCGGGGTCGGTCGTCGGAGTGGAGGCTATGGGACCGGTGCCGGCGCGCGAGCGGCCTCCTTGTGAGAAGGCCAAGCGGCGCGGCTCAAGCGAGGAGCCCGCGCACGGCAGGCGTGGCTTCGCCATGGGCGCTGACGGGCTCGAACCGCCGACCTTTCGGTTGTAAGCCGAATGCTCTCCCAACTGAGCTAAGCGCCCGGGTGCGGGCATTATGCCGCGGCTCGCTGCGATGATTCGGCGCCATGGTCCAGATGACGCAGCGGAACTTCGTGCTCGTCCTGCTCGCGGTCTGCGTGCTGAGCGCGGCGATCGGGTCGGGGCTGGCGCTGCTGGCGCAGACGGGCCCGAGCGGAGCCAAGGGCGCGCAGGGCCCGCCC
>JBLNAC010000062.1:0-4021 GCA_050259155.1 Syntrophothermus sp. | reverse complement strand
CGCGGTCGAGCACGATCAGCGCCACGTTGTAGGGGCGCCGGTCGCCGATCGCGACCGCGTGCGCGACCAGGGGCGAGGCCGACTTGAGCTTCGCCTCGATCGAGGCCGGCGACATGTTCTTGCCGGCGGCGTTGATGATCAGCTCCTTCTTGCGATCGACGATTCGCAGGTAGCCCGCCTCGTCGACTTCGCCGATGTCCCCGCTCGCCAGCCAGCCCTCGCTCAGCGCCTGCGCCGTGCGCTCGGGCATGTTGCGGTAGCCCATCATCACGATCGGCCCCCGCACCATCACCTCGCCGTCCTCGGCGAGCCGGACCTCGACCCCCGGCAGGGGCGGCCCCACCGTCCCGACCCTCACGCGGCCCGGCGGGTTCAGCGTCGCGGCCGCGGTCGTCTCCGACATCCCCCACAGCTCGCAGAGCTCGATTCCCATCGCGAGGAAGAACTCGATCACCTCGGGCGGCGTCGGCGCCGCCCCGACGACGAAGTACTCGACCCGGTCGAGCCCGAGCATCTCCCGCACCCCGGCGAAGACCTCCCCGTCCGCCTGCCGCCATTCGGCCTCCAGCGCCGGCCCGACCTCGCCCCGCATGTAGGCGGCGGCCCGGCGGCGGCCGACCTCGAGCGCCCGCTCGGTCACCAGGCGGCGCTCGCGGTCCGGCTCGCCGGCGAGCGCCGCCTCCAGCGCCACCTTCAGCTTTTCCCAGATCCGCGGCACGCCGCCCCACACCGTCGGCCGCACCTCGACCGTGTAGGCGACCATCTCGCGGGGATCCGGGCAGCAGTGGACGCAGTCGCCGTAGAACATCTGCCGGTAAAGCTGCGACCAGCGGTCGGCGACGTGGGCGCTCGGCAGGAAGGAGATCGTGCGCCCGCCCGGCGCGGCGGGGATCACCTGGTCGCAGATCCGCCACTGCGCGACCATGTTCGCGTGGGTCAGCTGCACGCCCTTCGGCGGCCCCGTCGTCCCCGAGGTGTAGATCAGGCAGAGGACGTCCTCGGGCTCGACCGCGCGCCAGGCGGCCTCGAAGTCGAAGCCCGGGTCGCCGAGCGCCTCCAGCTCGGCGAGCGAGATCGTCCCCGGCGGTGCCTCGCCGTCGACGACCACGACGTGCTCGAGGCCCCCGACCCGCTCGCGTACCCCCAGAACCCGCCCGAGGAAGGCCTGCTCGGTGACGATCACCCGGTTGCCGGCGTCGCCGATCAGGTACTCGAGCTGCTCCGGAGAGGACGTGTTGTAGATCGAGAAGCAGGTGGCGCCGAGATGCATCGCCGCGCAGTCGCAGAGGTGAAGAGCGGGGCGGTTGACGAGCATGAAGCCGACCGTGTCCCCGCGCCCGACGCCGAGCGCGGCGAAGCCGGCGGCCCGCCGGCGCACCGTCGCGGCGTAGTCGGCGAAGGTCGCCGCGAACTCGCTGTCCTTGAGCCGCAGCGCCATGCTGCCGGGCCGCTCGGCCGCGGTTATCTGGAACGCCTCGCACATCGTCGCGGCCGCGAGCGCAGCCGGCCTGGAGCCCATCTCGCGACGATAACGCGCCGGCCCCCCGCGGGGCCGCGTGCCGCGGCCTAGCCGAACAGCGAGGCGCCGGCGCGGGCGGCGAATTCCACCAGCGGCTGGGGGATGATGCCGAAGAAGACCGTCGCCGCCGCCGCGAGGAGCGCCGGGCCGACGAGGTAGGCGCGCCGCCCCGCCTCGGGGTCGACCGGGTCCGCCTCCGGCGCGGCGCCCGCGATCGCGGGCCTCCCCCCCGCCGTCCTCTCGCCGCCGGGCCGCATCCACATCGCCGCCACGACCCGCAGGTAGTAGGCGAGCGAGATCATCGTCCCGACCGCGATGAAGACGGCGAGCCAGGTGTAGTCGCCTTCGACCAGGGCCTCGATCAGGTAGAGCTTGCCGATGAAGCCCGCGGTCGCCGGCAGGCCGGCCAGCCCGAGCATCGAGATCGTCAGCGGCCAGGCGAGGAGCGGCCGCGATGCCCCCAGCCCCTGCACCGCTCTGATGTCGTCGCCGAACACCGTCTCGCGCTCGCGGGCGACGATGACCGCGAAGGCGGCGAGGTTCATGAAGGCGTAGGCGCAGAGGTAGAAGATCAGCGAGCTCGTGCCCGATTCGGAGGCGACGACGACCCCGCCCAGCATGTAGCCCGCCTGCGCTATCCCCGAGTAGCCGAGCAGGCGCTTGAGCGAGTCCTGGCCGAGCGCGCCCACGTTGCCGACGACGATCGAGATCGCCGCCAGCACCGCCAGCGCCGGCTGCCATTGGTCGACCTGCGGCCCCAGCGCGACGTCGAAGAAGCGGATGAAGACGGCGAAGGCGGCGGCCTTGGTCGCGACCGCCATGAAGGCGGTGATCGGCGTCGGCGCGCCCTCGTAGACGTCGGGCGTCCACTGGTGGAAGGGCGCGATCGAGGTCTTGAAGGCGAGGCCGACGGCGGCCATCGCGATCCCGATCAGGATCAGCGGGTCGCCCAGCATCCCGTCGCGGACGATCCCGGCGGCGATCCCCGCGAAGTCGGTCGAGCCCGTGCCCCCGTAGAGGAAGGCCATCCCGTAGAGCAGGGTCGCCGAGCCGAGGGAGCCGACGATCAGGTACTTGAGCCCCGACTCCAGCGAGCCCTCGCGCCGGAGGTTGGTCGCGCAGAGGATGTAGAGCGGGATCGACAGCGTCTCGATCGCGAGGAAGAAGGTGACGAGGTTGGACGCCTGCGCCAGCAGCGTCATGCCCAGCACCGAGCCGATCAGCAGCGCGTGGTACTCGCCCGAGCCGGCTTCCGCGGCGGCGGGCTCGCGCACGGAGAGCAGGACGCAGAAGGCCGCCATCAGGATCGCGATCAAGGAGATCGAGATCGCCAGGTTGTCGAGGACGAGCGCGCCGCTGACGAGTTCCAGCGATTCGTCCCAGTGCCAGATCAGCAGGCCGGCGGCCGCCGCCAGGGTGATCAGGGTCAGGACGGGCGCCGTCCGCCGCAGCGGCCTGAACACCGCTGTCAGCAGGACGACGACGAAGCCCCCCGTCAGCGCCAGGATCGGCGCGATGCCTCCGTAGTCGATCGTCGGCTCGTTGAAGCTCACCGGGCCGCCCCCCGCCGCTGGAGAGCGGCCAGCTTCGGTTCGGCCCCGTCCGCCAGGCGCACGCTAGGCGCCTTGCCGCCGGTCACCTTGGCGACCGTCTGCTCGACGCTCGGATCGGTGCGGTGCAGCACCAGCTGCGGGTAGAGGGCCAGCCCGAGGATGCAGAGGACAAGGGGCGCCAGGACGATGCCGTCGCGGAGACCGATCTCACGCGCCAGCAGGCCCTCCGGCTTGCGGTTGTGCAACGTCCCCTGGTAGAGGCGGAGCGCGTAGTAGGCGGACATCGCGACGCCGCTGATGGCGATGCAGGCGAAGACGATCTTCGACTGGAAGAGGCCGTTGAGGATGTAGAACTCGCCGATGAAGTTGGCCGACCCGGGCATCGCCAGGGTCGCCAGGGCGACGATCAGGAACAGCGCCGCGAGGATCGGCGCACGCAGGGCCATCCCGCCCATCTCGCGGATGTCCTCGGTCCCCGTCCGCTCGGCCAGCAGCGCGACGATGACGAAGATCGGGGCGACGACGAGGCCGTGGTTGACCATCTGCAGGACCGCCCCGTCGGAGCCATCGGCGCGCAGGGCGAAGATGCCGGCGGTGATGAACCCGAGCTGGGCGACCGACGAGTACCCGGCGATCAGCCGCACGTTCGTCTGCGTGAAGGCCATCACGGAGCCGTAGAGGATCGAGGCCAGCGCGATGACCAGGACGATCTCCTGGAACTGCACCGTGGCTTCGGGGAAGAGCGGCAGGACGATTCGCAGGAAGCCGTAGGCGCCGACCTTGGCGAGGACGCCGGAGAAGACGGCGAGCACCGGCAGCGGCGCGGCCCGGTAGGCGTCCGGCATCCAGCCGTGGACGAGGAAGGCCGGCATCTTGACCAGGAAGGCCGCCGCGAAGAACCAGAAGATCCAGCGCTGGCTGCCGAGCGGCAGGCCCTGCTGCTGCAGCG
>JBLNAC010000061.1:0-4847 GCA_050259155.1 Syntrophothermus sp. | reverse complement strand
GATCGCCCCGGCGCCGCCGTCGGTCGTCGCGCTGCCGCCGGCGGCCACCAGCACGCGCCGCGCCCCGGCCTCGATCGCCGCCGCGATCAGCTCGCCGGTCCCCCGGGTGCTCGCCGTCTCCGCGTCGCGCTCGTCGGGGTCGACCAGCGGCAGGCCCGAGGCCGCCGCGGTATCTACGGCCGCGGTCTCGCCATCGGCGAGCAGGACCAGCTCGGCCTCCAGCGGCCGTCCCAGCGGGTCGTGCGCCGGCGCCCGCAGCACCTCGCCGCCGAGCGCCGCCCGCAGCGCCGCCGCGGTTCCCTCGCCGCCGTCGGCGACCGGGCAGAGGTCCGCCTCGGCGCCCGCCTCCTCGATCCCGGCGCCCAGCGCCGCCGCCACCTCGGGCGCGAGGAAGGTCCCCTTGAACGAATCGGGCGCGACGAGCAGGCGCATCGGCCCGATTCTCCCCCCTCGAACGAGCGCGGATTCCCCAGTTTGCGGATTCGCCGTGGCGCACCCCCTTGCGCCGGCCCGAATCGCGGCTAAGTTCTATCCAGCGACCGGGAGGGAGCGCGAACCGCCAAAGCCAGGCGGACAGCGATCCCGAAGGCGACGCCGAAGAGCTTCTGGCGCGAAGGCTACGCGCGGGCAGGCGACTAGGCGTCTTCCCCGGTCGCTTTTTCGTGCGCGTATCCCGCCGCGGCGCCGGGGTGCAGCAGGCGGCCGAGCAGGTCCACGTACTGCAGCGTGTGACGGTTCTCGAGGAATTGCTTGCGCACCGTCTCGCGCGCGGCGTCGCCGATCTCCCGGGCGCGGGCCGGCGAGTGGAGCAGCTCGAGCACGGCGGAGGCGAAGGCGAGGACGTCGTGCGGGTCGTGCAGCAGCAGGCCGTTGATCCCGTTGACGATCTGGTCGCGGATTCCCCCGGTCGCGCTCGCCACCACCGGCCGCGCCTTCCACATCGCCTCGGTGACGGTCAGGCCGAAGCCCTCCCGCAGGCTCTTCTGGACGACGACCGTCGAGTGCCGCTGGAGGGCGTTGACGATGATCGCGTTTTCCTCGAGGTCGTCCATCGGCAGGCGGGCGAGGTGGACCCGGGCGCGGATCGAGTCGGGCAGCCGCCGCCACTCGGCCTCGACCTCCGCGTAGACCGCGAGGCCCTCCGGGTCGTCGGCGACCGAGCCGAGCGAGGGTCCCGCGAGCACCAGGTGCGCGTCCGCCTCGCCCGCCTCGGCGAAGCCGCGCATCACCCCGACCGGGTCCTTGAGCCGGTCCCAGCGGGAGACCTGGGTGACGAGCGGCGTCTCGGGGGTCGGCAGCGGGCCGCCGCTCAGCACCTCGCAGCGACGCTGGATGATGCCGATCGTGCCGTCGGCGAGCGTGTATTCGGGCCCCGGCCCGCTCGTGCCGCCGTCGGCGATCAGGCCGACGTAGCCGAGAACCTCGCGCACCATCTCCGGGCTCAGCTCCTGGTTCTTCGGCGACATCGCGTCGATCGAGGGCGGCACGATCACGGTCAGCATCTCCCCGCACACCTCCGGCACGTACTCGCGGCGCGAGAACACGGCGGCGTCGGCCGCCTGGACCGAGTCGCAGAGGAACTCCCAGGCCATCTCGGTGTACTCGTTGCCCTCGTCGGTGCCGACGTGGCAGCGCCAGACGACCGGATGGCCCTTGGCGCTGATCCGGGGCGCGAGGCCGGCCGTCTGCGGATCGTGGAGGAAGACGACGTCGCCGGGGGCGAGCATCGCCAACACCGCGTCGGCGTTGGCGCGGCTTGCCTCCTCGTAGACGCGGCGCTCCTCGACGCCGAGCGGGCCGCGATCGCCGGGGTCGCCGTGAAGGAAGTTGTGGAGCCGCTTCGTCAGCGTGAAGAAGGCCGGGTCGCCGGGGATCGTCACCCAGCGCATGTCGACGTCGAGCCCCCTCGCGAGGCCGACCCAGGAGCGCAGCATCTCGGCGACCCCGCCACCGGCAGCGGTCGAGTTGACGTTCCACAGCCGCCGGCCGGAGAGCAGCTCCCGTGCGACCCCGAGCCCCAGCTCCAGCCGTTCCCAGTCCTCCGGCTCGATCAGCTCCTGCAGGTACTGGATCGAGAGCGGCGTCACCGTGATCTCCGTTACCTCTCCCATTCCCTCCGTTTTCCTCGTCGCCGAAAAGTCGAGGGATCCTACGCAGGCGCGGGGACCCGCCGGATCCGTAGACAGCGATGGATGCGGTGCGGTTTCTCCGGTTGCCGCACAGCGCGGCTGCGGTGAGGATGGACTTGATAGGAACCCGCCGGAGGAGCAGATGAGCAGCCAGCTAAGCGCACTCGACGCCGCCTTCCTCGAGCTGGAGGAAGCCGACGGCGCCGCCCACATGCACATCGGCTGGGCGATGGTGTTCGAGCCGCCGCCCGGCGGCGCCGAGCCCTCGCTCGAGAAGCTGCGCCGGCAGACCGCCGAGAGGCTCGCGGCGCTGCCGCGCTTTCGCCGTCGCCTCTCCTCGCCTCGGGTGGGGACGCTGACGATGCCCGAATGGGTGGAGGACGCCAAGCCCGACGTGGACGATCTGATGCGGCGGGCGACGCTGCCGGCGCCCGGGGGCGAGGCGGAGCTGATGGACTGGCTCGGCGACTACTTCTCCCACCGCCTCGATCGCGCCCGGCCGCTCTGGGAAACGACTCTGCTGGAGGGCCTCGAGGGCGGGCGCTGGGCGCTGGTGACCAAGGCCCATCACTGCCTCATCGACGGCCTCAGCGGCGCCTCGGTGGTCGCCGTCCTCCTCGACACCGAGCCCGAGCCGAGCGCTGACTCCCCTGGGATCGCCGAGCTCGTCGGCGAGGCCGGGCCCGAGCCCGAGGAGGCCCCGCGCGGGGCCGTCTCGCGCCTGCGGGGCGCGCTCGGCGGCGGCATCGACGCCGCCCTGCACCCGCGGCGGACCGCCCACGCGCTCTCGGAGTCCCGGGCACTGGTCGAGGTGCTGGTGCGCGACGAGCTCAGCGCCGCCCCCCACACCAGCCTCAACTGCGCGATCGGCGGGACGCGGCGGATGGCCGCCGTCGACGTGCCGCTGGAAGACCTGAAGCGGGTCAAGACCCGCCTCGGGGGAACCGTCAACGACGTCATCCTCGCCGCCACCGCCGGCGGCCTGCGGCGGCTCCTGCAGGCCAGGGGCGAGGAGGCGGTCAACACGGTTCGGGCGATGGTGCCGGTCAGCGTGCGGCGGGCGAGCGAGTCGCTGGCGCTCGGCAATCGCGTCTCCTCGCTGTTCGTCGACCTCGTCGTCTCCGAGCCGGACCCGCTGCTGCGGTATCGCAAGATCGCCGCCGCCTCCGAGCAGCTGAAGAAGACCGGCGCGGCGGCGGGGGCCGAGGCCGTGATCCGCCTGGCGGGCTTCGCGCCGCCGGTGATCCAGAGCGCCGTCGCCCGACTCACCTTCACGCCGCGCCTCTTCAACCTGACGATCACCAACGTCCCCGCCTCGCCGATCACCCTCTACGGGCTGGGGGCGCCGATGGTCCGGGTCGTGCCGCTGGTTCCGATCTTCGCCGGCCACGCGGTCGGGGTCGCCGTCGTCAGCTACGCCGGCACCGTCACCTTCGGCCTCAACGCCGACCGCGCCACGGTGCCGGACCTGGCGGTGATGCGCGACGGGATCGAGGAGGCGCTGGGCGACCTCGGCCGCGCCGCCGCCTGAGCGCCCGCTCCGGCGGCGCGCCGCCTAGGAGGCGCTGCGCAGCTTGCGAAAGCGGGCGGCCCAGTCCGCGCGGTCGAACTTGGCCGGCTTGGTGGTGTCGAGGAAGTCCTCAACCACTTCGACGAAGCGAAGCGGCGCCTCCACCTGCGGCAGGTGGCCGACGTCCTCGAAGACCTCGAGGCGGCTGTGGGGGAGTCGGCGGTGGGCGTCCTCGCCGTGGCGGACGGGGATGATCGGGTCGCGCGAGCCCCAGACGATCAGCATCGGGACGTGCTCGGCGAGGTAGAGCCGCTCGCCGGCGTTGACCCGCTGGCCGTCGGTGCCGATCACGCTGCGGGCGGTGGCGAGGAAGGCGGCGCGGCGGTCGGGGTCGGACAGCGAGCCGTAGCCCCGCAGGACCTCGGCGACGTCGGGGTTCGGGCGCAGTCCGAGCCGGCGCAGGCCGCCGGCGAGCGCCGGCACGACGCGGTTGCCGGCGGCGGCGGAGACCTGGATCACAGAGCCGGCGCCGGGCAGCGATGCGGCGCGGAGGATCGCGCTCACCTCGGGGCCGAGGCCGCCGCTGGAGACGAGGATCAGCCGCTCCACCATCTCCGGGAACTGGTAGCCGAACTGCATCGCGATGCCGCCGCCGAGGGAGTGGCCGACGAGCGTCGCGCGCTCCTGCCCGAGGCTGAGCAGGAGGTCGCGCAGGATCGAGGCGAAGGCGCCGATCGAGTAGTCGCCGTGACCCGGCTCGGATTCGCCATGACCCGGGAGGTCGGGGGCGATCACCCGGTGGTGGCGGGAGAGCGGCCCGATCACGGGCTCCCAGTTTCGGAGGTTGCCGCCGATCCCGTGGACGAGGAGCAGGACGGACCCCTCGCCGGCTTCGGCGAAGGCGATGCGGCTGCCGTGGATCGACTCGCTCTTTATCTCCATCGCAGGTCCCCCCAGGTCGAGAGCAGGTGCAAAGGATGGCGGATCGGACGCAGGGCCGGCATCGGTGCAAACCCGCACCGCGGCGGTCGGCCTAGCCGCGATCCGGAGGCGGAATGCTCCGCTTTTTCCTGCTATCAGCGGCAATTCGCTCAGGTGGGGTGAGTTCCCGAAGGGCCTCCTGGGAGGTCGGCGCGATCGCGGCGAGGACCGCCGGGCTGGGGGCGGCGCCATACTCGAAGCGCTCGCCCTCGATGCCGAGGACGAGC
>JBLNAC010000060.1:0-4188 GCA_050259155.1 Syntrophothermus sp. | reverse complement strand
CGCGTCCTCGATCACCACGTCCGCGACGCCAGCGTCGCGGACCTCACCCTCGCCGCCCGCCGGCGCCTGCTGGAAATTGAGCCGCAGGTAGCTGCGGGCGACGTCTCCGGGATCGCCGATCGCCAGCACCTGACCGTCGTTGATGAGCATCGCCCGGTGACAGAAATGCTCGACGGCCCCCATGTCGTGGGTGACCAGCACGACCGTGCGGTCGGAGTCCCGCATCTCGTGGAAGACGTCGGCGCACTTCTGCTGAAACGACGCATCGCCGACCGCCAGGACCTCGTCGATCAGGAGGACCTCCGCGTCCGACTGGATCATCACCGAGAACGCCAGCCGCACCAGCATTCCCGAGGAGTAGTTCTTGAGTTTCATGTCGACGAATTCCTCCAGCTCGGCGAACTCCAGCACCGAGTCGAGGCGTTCGCGAGCCTGGCGGCGCGCCAGGCCCATCATGACTCCGTTGAGCTCGACGTTCTCGCGCGCCGTCAGCTCGGGGTTGAAGCCGACGCCCAGCTCGATGAAGGGAGCCATCCGCCCCGCCATCCGAACCCGACCCGCGTCTGCGCGGTAGATGCTCGCGAGAATTTTCAGCAGGGTGCTCTTGCCGGATC
This sequence comes from Syntrophothermus sp., assembly GCA_050259155.1. Lineage (GTDB taxonomy): Bacteria > Actinomycetota > Thermoleophilia > Solirubrobacterales > 70-9 > VAYN01. The sequence goes on along the minus strand of JBLNAC010000060.1, from coordinate 3,574 downwards.
CGTTGCGGCCGACGATCCCGAAGAACTCGCCCCGGTGAACGTCGAAGGAGATGCCGCTCAGCGCCCGCAGCTCCCGATACTCGGTACGGGCGAAGGTCAGCACCTGCTCCTTGAGCGAGCTGATCCTGTTGACGGGCAGGCGAAACGACTTGTGGAGGTCACGGGCCTCGATGATCACCGGCCCCGCGGCAGCGCCGTCGGCGCCAGTTGAAGCCAGCGTCGCTCGATCGGTGCCAACCTCCATGCCCTAATCATCGAGCATCCCGGGGCGGAGGCGGCTGCTCAGCCGCGAGCTGCCCGGGCGATCACGCGCCGCAGAAAGCCGATGGGCCCGAGCTTCAGCCGCTCGACATAGTCCTTCAGCTCGGCGTTCTCGCGCCGCAGCCATTCCAGCTCCTCATGGCTCGCGCGCTCGCGGCTCACGGCCGCGTCGCGAGCATGGGTGAGTCTGGCGACCGCACGCCCTGCGGTGTTGGCCGTGACCGGTCTGCTGCCGGCACGGGCGGCGACCAGCTCCCGTCCGAGTTCGTCGTTGGTCCGACGCAGCTCGGCCACGCGGCGCTCGAGGTCGTCGATCCGGTGCCTCTCCTCGCTCATCCGGCCCCCATCCAGTCGAGCGCCGCCGCCCGTCGCCGGCTGATGGATTCGTCCCACGAAACCCGGTGCCCGAGGTCGAAGTAGGTCTGGCTGAGGCTGTCGGCGCGAACCCGGTAGTTGGCCAAGAACTCTGGTATCACCGCTCCGAAGCGACCCCCTTCACGCAGCTCACGGTAGAACTCCCAGTCGGCCAGCAGCGAGGCATCGTCCTGGAAGCGGTACCCGAGCCGGGAGAAGAGCCGGCGCGGGAGCACCGCCATCGTGTCGCCGTCCGAGTTGATCGACTCATCGCTGCGGACCCCGTTGCCGAGCGCCGGATAGCCGGCTGTATGCAGGGCCTCGACCGCGCCATCACCATCATCGAAGAAGCGCAACCAGCAGGTCACGTAGGCGAGCTCGGGATCCGCCTCGAGCATCGTCACCGCGCGCTCCACGAATTCCGGCTCGTAGGTGTTGTCCGCATCCAGGACCGCGACGTACGCTCCCTCGGCGTCGACGAGGCCGAGGTTGCGGGCCCCCGTCTCGCCGCGGTTGAGCTGATGCAGGACGCGCACCCGGTCGAGCTCCGCCAACTCGAAGAGGACTTCGTCCCCGCGGTCGAAGTGCCCGTCGTTGACCACGACCACCTCCAGCTCCGGGTAGGTCTGGTCGAGCAGGGAGGCGACCGCCCCGCGGATCATCTGGTGCTCTCCGAAATAGGTGACGAGGCCGGTGACCAGGGGCTTGGTTGGAGCTGACCGGCGCCGGCCGGGACCCGTCGGCTCGAGCTCGGCGAAGAGCCGGCGGTAGCCGGCGCGCACCATCCCCGGGTCGGTGAGCTCACGGGCGCGCGCGGAAGGCGCCCCGGAGCGCCGCACCCGCTCGACCCCGGCTCGGTCGGCGAGCAGGAGCTCCAGGCCGTCTCGGATCGAAGCCGGGCTCGGGTCCGGCAGGTGCCAGCCGCTGACGCCGTCGACGACTATCTCGTCGAGACCGCCGACCCGGGTTGCCAGCACGGGCAGCCGGGCGTACATCGCCTCCAGCGCGGCCATGCTCCACACTTCGTCGGCGGCGGGGAGGACGAAAAGGTCGTAGTCGGGGTAGCAGGTCCGCAGCCGGGCTCGCGGCAGCGGCGGCAAGACCTCGATCCTCTCCTCGCCGGCGGCGAGCACCTCCAGCGAGGCGCGGGTCGACTGAGCGAGGGGGGCGGTCTCGGAATCGGGCCCCACCAGTGTCAGCCGCCAGTCGGGGCGCTCGAGGCCGAGGCAGGCCTCGGCCAGCGCGAGGGCCCCTCGCCCCCGTCTCAGGCACCCCGCGTAGAGGATCCGCAACGGCTCTCCCGCTTCGCGTGGGTGGGGCGGCGGGGCTGCGACAGGCTCGAGGGGCAGCCGCAGCTGGAAGGCGCGCGCAAGCCCGGGAGCGTCGAGCACCCGTCGGTAGAGGCCCAGCACGTCGCCTCCCGGCCAGAGCACCCGGTCGGCGAGCCGCAGCGCCTCGCGCTCGAGGTCGAACACCATCCGCTGCGGCGAGGGAGGCCAGTTCCCGTCGCGTAGCGCCATCAGCTCCTCCGTCCCGTGCAGGCGCACCGCAATCGTCGTGCCGCGCAGGGACCGGTGGCCGCCGTTGCGCGCCTGCAGCGGCAGGAGGCCGTGGCCACGGCGGTCCGGCGCCTCCAGGTAGTCGGGGGGCTCGTCACCGTAGACGTCCTCGATCGCCGCCAGGACCGCCGCCGAGCGGGCGTGGTCGTCGCAGGCGAAGGCGATCGGCGGCAGCCGCGAGAGGTCGGCGAAGACGTGCCGCGGGGTGGGGCCGTCGGCGAGGCCCACGCCCGGGCCGTCCTCGTAGGAATGGACGACGGTGACCTCGTGCTCGAGGCCAAGTGCTCGAGCGAGCTCCATCACCGCGATTCCGAGCCCCCCGGTCGCCTCGCGCTCAGATGAGATCAGGCAGATCCGCATAGAGCCCGAGCTTATTGGGCCGCCCCAGGGAGGGATTCGGTCTCAGCGGGGGCCGAGGCAAGGTGAATGGATAACTTACGGGCGTGGCCAACGGCGCAGAGGGCCTTCGGCTGGGCCGGGCAGGGAGAACGCCGCCGTCGGCCGCGGGCGTCGGCACCGGGGTCCTGATCCTGCTCATCTGGCTGGTCGGGGCGTCCGGGTTGCTCCTGCTGCTGTGGGGCTCGAAGCTCACCTTCCTGCTCGACGACTGGGAGTTCCTGCTCTACCGGCGGGGCTTCAACGCGGACGCGATCCTCCAGCCGCACAACGAGCACATCTCGGTCTTCCCGATCCTGATCTACAAGGCCCTGCTCGCGAGCTTCGGGATGGGCTCGGCGCTCCCCTTTCGGGTCGTCTCGACCGGCCTCTTCCTGCTCAGCGCGGTGCTCATGTTCATCTTCGTGCAACGACGGGTCGGCCAGGGGCTGGCGCTGATCGCGACCTCCGTGGTGCTATTCCTCGGGGCAGCCTGGGAAGACCTGCTGTGGTCGTTCCAGATGGGCTACTTCGGGTCGATGGCGGCCGGGATCGGCGCCCTGCTCGCGCTCGAACGCGACGACCGCAGGGCTGACGCGCTCGCCTGTGGGCTCCTGAGCGTGTCGATCCTCTTCTCCAGCCTCGGGATTCCCTTCCTCCTCGGCGCCGTGGTCGAGGTCCTCAGCCGCAAGGACTGGCGCCGGCGGCTCTACGTGCCCGTCATCCCGGCGGGGATCTACTTGGTCTGGTGGCTCGGCTGGGGCCACGACGCCGAAACGCACCTCTCGCTAGCGAACCTCGCCAAGACCCCCGCGTTCGTGCTCAATGGCCTGGGCACCACGCTCGCCTCGGCCTTCGGGCTCGCCGGCCCGTCCGTCGCCACCGCTCCCGGGGGTCTCGACTGGGGACGGCCGATGGCGGTGGCAGCCGTCGTGCTCGCCTGCTGGTGGGGGGCGAAGCGCTTCGACCGGGTCCCGCGCTGGGTCTGGATCCTGAGCACCGTGCTTGCCTCCTTCTGGATCCTC
>JBLNAC010000059.1:0-6453 GCA_050259155.1 Syntrophothermus sp. | reverse complement strand
TGCTGATCGTCGATACCGCCGGCCGCCTCCACATCGACCAGGACCTGATGGACGAGCTGGCGCGGATCCGCAAGGAGACCCGACCGCACGACGTGCTCCTCGTCGTCGACGCGATGACCGGCCAGGACGCCGTCGGCGTCGCGGAATCCTTTGCCGAGGTGGCCGAGTTCGACGGCGTCGTGATGACCAAGCTCGACGGCGACGCCCGCGGCGGCGCCGCGCTCTCCGTCAAGGCGGTGACCGGGAAGCCGATCCTCTTCGTCTCGACCGGCGAGAAGCTCGAGGACTTCGACCGCTTCCACCCCGACCGCATGGCCTCCCGCATCCTCGGGATGGGGGATGTCCTCAGCCTGATCGAGAAAGCCGAGCAGCAGGTCGACGAGAAGCAGGCCAGGGACCTGCAGGAGAAGATGCGGAAGGACCAGTTCACGCTCGAGGACTTCCTCCAGCAGATGCGCCAGGTCCGCAGGATGGGGCCGCTCAGCGGCCTGCTCGGGATGATCCCCGGGATGGGCGCGATGAAGCAGCTGAAGGACGCCGACATCGACGAGCGCGAGCTCGACCGCACCGAGGCGATCATCCTCTCGATGACGCCGGCCGAGCGGGCCGACCCGCATCTGATCAACGGCTCGCGCCGCAAGCGGATCGCCGCCGGCTCGGGCACGCGCGTCCAGCACGTCAACCAGCTGGTCAAGCAGTTCGACCAGATGCGGGTGCTGATGAGATCGATGGCGAGCGGCAAGATGCCCAGCCCCGAGCAGATGGCGCAGCTGAGCGGCGCCGCCAGGCGCCCGAAGATCCGGCGACGCTAGCGATTCTGTAACCTGCTCCGGCTCATGGCTGTGCGAATCAGACTCAGGCGGGTGGGTTCGAAGAAGAACCCGATCTGGCGCATCGTCGTCGCCGACAAGCGCTCCCCGCGCGACGGGCGCACGATCGAGACGATCGGCCAGTACAACCCGCAGACCGAGCCGTCGACGATCCAGATCGACGAGGCGCGGGCGCGCCACTGGCTCGAGCACGGCGCCCAGCCCTCGGAGACGGTCGCCGGCCTGCTGCGCCGCAAGGGCATCGCGGCCTCCGGCAGCTAGGTGCCGCCCAGATGAAGGAGCTGCTCGAGTTCCTCGTCAAGGCGCTCGTCGAGGACCCCGAGGCCGTGGTCGTCGAGGAGCTGGAGGAGGAAGGCGACCTGGTCTACGAGATCACCGTCGCCGACGCGGACCTGGGCCGGGTGATCGGCAAGGGTGGCCGGGTCGCAAACGCGATCCGCACGATCGCCAAGGCCGCGGCGGTCCGCCTCGACCGGCGCGTCATCGTCGACATCCTCGACTGAGCCTTCCGCTTTACTGGCGGGAGGATGAGGCTCGACATCTTCACCCTGTTCCCGGAGGCCTTCGATTGGTTCCGGTCGCAGCGCTCGGTCTCGAACGCGATCGCAGAAGGCAACGAGCTGCGCCTCTTCAACTACCGCGACACCACGCCGCTCGGCGCCGGCCAGGTCGACGACTCGCCGTACGGTGGCGGCGCCGGGATGGTGCTGCGGGTCGATGTCGTCGACGCGGCGCTGCAGGCCGCCTACGGCGAAGGCCCGCGGCCGCGGATCGTCCTGCTCTCGCCGACCGGGCCGGTCCTCGACGACCCGCTCGCCGACGAGCGCGTCGGCGAGCCGCACGTGGCGCTCCTCTGCGGCCGCTACGAGGGATTCGACGAGCGGGTCCACCGGCACCTGGCGGATGAGGAGCTCTCGATCGGCCGCTACGTCCTCGCCGGCGGCGAGCTGCCCGCGATGGTGGTCGCCGATGTGCTGATGCGCAAGCTCCCTGGCGCCCTCGGCCACGATCGCTCGGCCGTCGAGGAGTCCTTCAGCCACGCGCTCGAGGGGATGCCTGAGTACCCCCACTTCACCCGCCCGGCCAGCTACCGCGGCTGGGACGTCCCCGAGGTCCTGCTCTCCGGCGACCACGAGAAGGTGCATCGATGGCGTCTCGAGCAGAGCCGCCTGCGCGCGCAGGAGTTCGAATCTCGCGGCGAGTAGCTACCATTCCGCGAGCCGCGCGGTTCCCGCCCTGGGTCCGGCGGTTTTTTCTCGCGACGCACCGGCACAGATGAGCTCAGTAATCGACAGCATCGAGCGCGAACAGCTCCGCAAGGGCCTTCCGTCCTTCCAGCCGGGCGACCGCGTGCGGGTCCACTTCCAGGTGATCGAGGGCTCGCGCAAGCGCACCCAGGTCTTCGAGGGCGTCGTGATCCGCCGCCAGGGCTCGGGCCTGCGCGAGACCTTCACCGTCCGCAAGCAGTCGTTCGGGGTCGGCGTCGAGCGGACCTTCCCGCTGCACTCGCCGAAGATCGAGAAGCTCGAGGTCGCGGCGCGGGGGGACGTGCGCCGGGCCAAGCTCTACTACCTGCGCGGGCGCGTCGGCAAGGCCGCGCGCGTCGCCGAGCGCCGCTGGGGCATCGACGACGAGATGGTCTCCGCGCCCGCCGCCGAGGCGACCGACGCCGAGGGCGTCAGCCAGGAGGAGGTCGTCCCGGTAGCGGCCGAGGAGGCTGCCGAGGGACCTGAGGCAGCCGAGGGAGCCGAGGCGGCTGAGGGGAACGAGGGGGCTGAGGGGAACGAGGCCGGTGAGGTGCCGGAGGCCCGGGGAGAGGCCGCCGAGACCGAGGGGGAGACGCCCGAGACCGAGGAGGAGGCCGCGGAGGCGCCGGAGGCGGAGGCCGCCGGCGAGCCCGAGGCGGCGGCTGATGACGCGCCGGCCGAGGCCGGCGACTCCGACGAGGACTCGGCGACCTGAAACTCTCGATACCGAAGCCAAAGGGCAGGGGGGGCGGCCTGATCGAGCTGGTCGTCATCGTCGCGCTCGCCCTCGGGCTGGCGCTGGCGATCCAGGCCTGGCTGATCAAGCCCTACCAGATCCCCTCGGAATCGATGGAGCCGACCCTCGACGTCGGTCAGCGCGTCCTCGTCAATCGCTTCATATACGACTTCAAGAGCCCGAAGATCGGCGACATCGTCGTCTTCCACCCGCCCGCGGGGGCCGACGGGGGCGGGGAATGCGGCGTCACGGTCAGAGGCCGCCAGCCCGTCGAAGTCGGCGAGTCCTGTCCCCGGCCGACCGCCGCCGAGTCGAGCCCGAACTTCATCAAGCGGATCGTCGCCGGGCCCGGCGACACGCTCTCGATCAAGGAAGGCCACCCCGTCGTCAACGGCGTCGAGAAGACCGACGAGCCCTACATCAACCCCTGCGGCGGCGGGGGCGCCTGCAACCTGCCGAAGACGATCACCATTCCACCCGGCCATTACTTCATGATGGGCGACAACCGTGGCGCGAGCGACGACAGCCGCTTCTGGGGACCCGTCCCCGAAGACTGGATCATCGGCGAGGCCTTCTTCACCTACTGGCCCCCGGACCGGATCGGCTTCCTCTAGGCAGGCGGCTCCAAGGACCGGGATCCACCATCGGCGCCGGCTGGCCCGCAGCCGCCGCCTCTTCGCCTTCGACCGGGGGCTGCAGAGCCGCTACGTCGCGGGCGCCGACGAGGCCGGCCGCGGCTGCCTCGCGGGTCCGCTCGTCGCGGCCGCGGTGCTGATCGACTACGAGGGCCTCTCGCACTCGGACCGGCGGGCCCTCAGCGGCCTGCACGACTCCAAGCAGATGACCGAGGAGCGGCGCGTCGAGATCTATCCGGCCGTCCTGCGGGCCGCCGAGCGCGTCTGCGTCGTCGTCCGCTCCGCCGCGGGCATCGACCGCCGCGGCCTCCACAACACCAACATCGAGGCTCTCTCCCGCGCGCTGGAGGGGTTGGCGCCGGGCGATGACGCGATCAGCCTCGTCGACGGCTTCACGCTGCCCCGCTGCCGGGTTCTACACCGGCGGGTGGTCGGCGGCGATGCCACCAGCGCCGCGATCGCCGCCGCCTCGGTCGTCGCCAAGGTGACGCGAGACCGCTACATGCGCGAGGCCGCCGTCCGCCATCCGGGGTGGGGATTCGAGGAGCACGTCGGCTACTCGACGCCCGAGCACCGCGAGGCGATCGACCGCCTCGGCCTCTCCCCGCTGCACCGGCGCTCGTTCCAGTCGGTGGCCTACTCGCAGCTGGCGCTCGCCTGAGCCCGCGCTCAGAAGGCGGCTTCGATGTGCTCGACGTCGACCACGCGTCCGCCCGAGTCGACGGTGACGCCGACGGCGTCGAAGCGGATCTCGTCGTAGCGGGGAGCCGAGCGGCGCTCGGCCATCCAGGCGGTCGCCAGGCGCCGCACGCGCAGCTGCTTGCGGCGGTCGACCGCGACGACCGGCCGCTCCGGCCCGAAGACGGCACCTGCGCGCGCGGCCTTGACCTCGACGAAGACGAGGGTGCGGCCGTCGCGGGCGACGATGTCGAGCTCGCCGTAGCGGGTGCGGGCGTTGCGCTCGAGCACCTCCCAGCCCGCCGCGGCGAGGCGGCTGGCGACGTGCTGCTCGGCGATCCGGCCGGTGCGCTGGCGGGAGCGGGTCATGTGGCGCCAAGGCGCTCGCGGTCGCGATGTCTCCCCACAGTTGGCGCGAAGCCTCCACCCGTCGGTGGCAACCTGCGCGTCCTGTCCCCATACCGTCGCCTCCGTGCTTGCGACCGCCCGCACCTTCACGCTCGACGGCATCGCCGCCCGCCCGGTCCGGGTCGAGGTGGACGTCCACAAGGGCCTGCCGGGGTTCGCGATCGTCGGCCTCCCCGACGCCGCTGTGCGGGAGGCGCGGGAGCGGGTGCGCGCGGCGCTTGTCAACTGCGGCTTCGAGTTCCCGCTGCGTCGCATAGTGGTCAACCTGGCGCCGGCCAGCCTGCGCAAGGCGGGCCCCGGCATGGACCTGGCGATCGCGGCGGCGCTGCTGAGCGCCTCGGGCCAGCTCGACTGGGAGGGGATGGCCGGCGCGGCGCTGGCCGGTGAGCTGGCGCTCGACGGCTCGACCCGTCCGGTCCACGGCGCCCTGGCGATCGCCGAGGCCGCCCGTGAGGGAGGAGTGGAGCGGATCGTCGTCCCCGCCGAGAACGGGGCCGAGGCGGCTCTGGCGCGCGGGGTCGACGTCATCCCCCTGGAGCGCCTGGAGCGGCTGCCGCAGCTGGCGGCGGGGGAGTGGCGGCCGCAGCGGCCGGCGCCCCTGCGCCTCGCCGGCGGGACGAAGGAAGGCCCGGACCTCGCGGACCTGCGCGGGCAGCCCCACCTCCGCCACGCCCTCGAGGTGGCGGCTGCGGGCGGTCACAGCCTGCTGATGATCGGGCCGCCGGGCGCCGGCAAGTCACTCGCCGCGGCGCGACTGCCCTCGATCCTGCCGCCGCTCGGAGACGCGGAGGCGCTCGAGGTCGCGCGAATCGCCAGCGCGGCGGGCCGGCTCGCCGGCGAGCGGCTCGGCAGGCCGTTCCGCGCGCCGCACCACACGATCGGCCCCGGCGCGCTGGTGGGCGGCGGCTCGCCTCCGCGCCCGGGCGAGGCCACGCTCGCCCATCGCGGCGTCCTCTTCCTCGACGAGCTCTGCGAGTTCCGGCGCGACGCCCTGGAGGCGCTGCGGGCGCCGCTCGAGGTCGGGGAGGTCTCGATCTCGCGCGTCGGGGGCCGCGTCGCGCTGCCGTGCCGGTTCATGCTGGTCGCGGCCGCCAATCCCTGTCCCTGCGGACGCGGCGAAGCGGATCCCGATTGCAGCTGCGCGCCCCTGGCGGTGCAGCGCTACCAGGGCAAGCTGAGTGGAGCCCTCGCCGACCGCATCGACATCCTCGCCGCGGTGCGCCAGCCGAGCGCGGCGGAGATCGGCGGCGGACCCGGGGAGTGCTCGGCGGTCGTGCGCGAGCGGGTCTGCGCCGCCCGTGAGCGTCAGGAGCGCCGCCTCGGCCCCGGCCGCTGCAACGCCGAGATGACCCCCGCCGAGGCCCGCGCCTGCGAGCTCGAGGACGGCGCCGCCTCCCTGCTCGCCGACCTCTACGCGCGTCAGCGCCTCAGCGGCCGAGCCCACGACCGCGCCCTGCGCCTGGCCCGCACGATCGCCGATCTCGCCGGCGCCGACGCGATCGGCGAGTCGGAGATGGCGCAGGCCCTGCAGCTGCGGAGGCGCGAACATGGCTGAGGGGGCGCCGGGCGCTTGCGGGGCTTGCCTGCGCCGGTCCTGGCTGCTGGAGATGCTCGGCCCCTACATCGAGAAGCTCGCCTCGGGGTAGCCGTGTTCGAGCTCGCCCGAACTCCTGCGGCTCTCCGACGAGGACCTCGTCGCGGTCGCGGCGCCGAAGGTCGCGGCGCAGCTGCTCGCCCGCGTCGAGGCGCTGAGCGACGACGAGCTGCGGGCGCAGCTCGCCGCCGCCGGCTGCTGGGCCTGCTGTCACCACGGCGATCGCTATCCGGCGCAGCTTCGCGACGCCCCGGACGCGCCGCGGGCGCTGATCGGGCGCGGCGACCCGGCGCTGCTGGACGCGGTCGAGCCCGATGCCGCGGTC
>JBLNAC010000058.1:0-3007 GCA_050259155.1 Syntrophothermus sp. | reverse complement strand
TTTCGAACCGCTCGGCGCTGACGCCGAAGCGCGGCCCGTGCCGCAGCACGAAGCCGCGGCCGAGGCGCCGGCCGAGGAAGAAGCTGGTCGTGTCTCCGAGCCAGGCCGCGAACCAGGCGATCGCGATCAGCAGGTAGACGTCGATCGCGCCCTGACCGGCGACCGCGCCGCCCAGCAGCATCACCGTCTCGCCGGGCACGACGAGGCCGACGAAGGCGCCTGTCTCGGCGAAGGCGAAGACGCCCACCAGCAGGTAGGTCCAGGCGCCGAGGGTTTCCGAGACGCCTTCGAGCAGGCTCTGCAGGTCGACGCTGCCGAGCTGCCGGCTGACGAAGTAGTAGGCGACCGCGGCGAGGGCGACCGCAGCCGTCACCGCGACCCGCTTGCGGGTCTTCGCCCCGCCCCCCTCCCCGGGCAGCCTCACGGCTCCCCCGCCCCGGCGCTCAGCTCGGTCGCGCTCGTCATCGCCGCAGATCACCCGCCTCGCAGACGATCGCGTCGGCGCGGTCGAGGCGCGCGGCGGCGGCGCGGGCGGCGGCGAGGCTGGCGAAAAGGCCCACCGCCGTCGGCCCCGAACCGCTCATCAGCGCGAGCTCCGCCCCGGCGCCGCGGAGCGCGTCCAGCGCCTCTCCGACCGCCGGGCGGAGCCGGCGCGCGGGGGCCTCGAGGTCGTTGACGAGGAGGTCGGGGTAGGAGAGCGGCGAGGCGCCGGCGCCGGCGACCCGGCGCAGTTCCGCGGCCAGCCCGGAGAGCTCCTCGAGGCCGCGGCCCAGGTCCATCCGATCGGCCTCGGCGAAGACCTCGGCGGTGCTGAGGCCGCCGCCGTCGGGAAGCAGGAGCGCGGCGTGGGGGGCCGGCTCGGGAAGCGGCTCGACCAGCTCGCCGGCGCCGCGGACGAGGGCGAGGGAGGGGCGCAGCTGCGAGGGCACGTCGGCCCCGAGGCGGGCAGCGATCTCGGGCAGCTCGGCAACCTCCCCCGCCGCCAGCCGCAGGACCGCGGCGGCGTCGCCGCTGCCGCCGCCGAGGCCGGCGGCGATCGGCACCCGCTTGTCGATCTCGATCCGCAGCGGCTCCCGGCCCCAGCCCGCCTCGCGCAGCGCGGCGAGCGCGGCGGCGGCGAGGTTCTCGCCCTCCACGGCCGGGCAGACGACCTCGTCGCGCTCGGCCGGCTCGATCGTCAGCAGGTCGGCGAGCGCCAGCGGCTCGAACAACGAGCAGAGCTCGTGCAGGCCGTCCTCCCGGCGAGGCCCGAGGTAGAGGCAGAGGTTGATCTTGGCGGGAGCGTGGACGAGCATCGCGGCGGCGCCTCAGCCTCGGTCCCGCAACCTGACGGCCAGGGCGGCGAACTGCGGCGGCGAGAGGGTCTCGGCGCGTGCGTCCTCCGCCAGCCCGAGCGCCGCCAGCGCCGCGCGCGCCGGCCCCAGCGAGCCGGGGCGCGAGAGCTCGAGCGAGCGGGCCAGGGCCTTGCGGCGATGCGAGAAGGCCGCCCGCACCAGCCACCTGGTGGCCGCGTCGGCGCCCGGGCCGCGCCGTCGCAGCCGCAGGATCGCCGAGCCGACCCTGGGGCGCGGGCGGAACACGGCCGGGTCGACGGCGCGCAGCAGCTCCACCTCGCAGGCGAGCTGGACGAGGACGCTGGGCGCGCCGTAGACGCGACTCCCCGGCACCGCTCGCAGCCGGTCGGCGATCTCGCGCTGGACCATCACCGTCCAGCGCCGCACCGAGGGCAGCGCCTCGATCGTGCGCAGGATCAGCGGGGTGGCCACGGAGTAGGGGAGGTTGGCGACCATCGCGGTCGGAGCGGGGTCGAGCGCGGCGAGGTCCAGCTTCATCGCGTCTCCCCAGTGCAGGTCGACCCCGGGGCGGGCGGCGAGCGGCGCCAGGACCGGCTCCAGGGCGCGGTCGATCTCGATCGCGTGGACGTGGGCGGCGACCTCGGCGAGGCGGGCGGTGAGGACCCCCTCCCCGGCACCGACCTCGAGCACGACGTCGTCGGGCCCGAGCTCCGCGTCGCGGACGATCGCCGCGAGCAGGTTCGGATCGGCGAGGAAGTTCTGCCCCAGGCGCACCATCGCCGGCGCCGGCTACCAGCCGAAGAGCTCGCTCGCGTTCGCCTCGACCACCCGCTCGAGCTCCTCGTAGGCGACCCCCCGCGCCTCGGCGACGAGGCGGGCGGTGGCGACGACGAAGGCGGGCTCGTTGCGGCGTCCGCGCCGCTCCTGGGGCGAGAGGAACGGCGCGTCGGTCTCGACCAGGATCAGCTCATCAGGGACCCGCGCGGCCGCCTCCCGCAGGTCCCCCGAGCGGGGATAGGTGACGTTGCCGGCGAACGAGCAGTACCAGCTCCGCTCGGCCGCGTCCTGCACCCGCTGCGGCGCCGAGAAGCAGTGCAGGACCACGGTGACGCCGGCGGCGCGGGCGTCGAGCGTGGCGAAGATCTCGTCGGTGGCGGCCGTCTCGCCGTCCGCGTCGCGGGCGTGGATCACGAGCGGCAGCGCCAGCTCGCGGGCGATCTCGATCTGGGCGGCGAAGGCGCGGCGCTGGTCCGCCGGAGCGGCGGTCTCGCGGTAGAAGTCGAGACCGGTCTCGCCCACAGCCCGTACCTTCTCGTGGGCGGCGAGGCGGGCGATCTCGGCGGCCGCCGCGTCGTCGAAGCCGCCGGCGTCGTTGGGGTGCCGCCCGACCGCGGCGAAGACCGCGTCGTGGCGCTCGGCGGCCCGCACGACGCCCGGGTTGCTCTCCTCGCCGAGCCCGACGTCGAGGATCCGCCCGACGCCGGCCTCGGCCGCCCGCGCGACCAGCTCGTCCTCCTCCCCGTCGCAGAGGAAGAGGTGGGTGTGGGAGTCGACCACCTCAGGCCTCGATCTTCGGGAACAGGGGCGGCACCCGCTCGACCCGCTGACCGCCGGGGCGGGATCCGAGCTCGGCGAGCGCGCGGCCCTCTTCCCCCAGCGCGGCGAGCAGCCTGGAGCTGGTCTCGGGCAGGTAGGGGAAGAGCAGGAGGGTC
>JBLNAC010000057.1:0-2758 GCA_050259155.1 Syntrophothermus sp. | reverse complement strand
GCCTTCGCGGCCGGCGCGGATGGCTTGGCCTCCTTCGGCGCCGCCTCGGAGGCGCCGTTTCCCTGCGTGGCCCCGATCGCCTGGAGGGCGTCGGCCTCCTCGACGCTGGACGCCGCCGCCTTGGCCTCGATCCCGGCCGCCTTCAGCGCCGCCAGCACCTCTTTGCTGGTGAGGCCCTGCGCCTTGGCGATTTCGTGAACCCGCTTCTTTGCCACTACGAGCGCTCCGCCTCCTCGGGCACGGCCTCCTCGGCCTCGTCGACAAGCTCCTCTTCCTCGGCCTCGACCTCCTCTTCGGCCTCGGCGACCGCCTCGCGGGCGATCTCCTCGCCGACCTCCTCCACCAGCTCCTGTTCGATCTCCTGCTCGGCCGCTTCCTCGGCGAACTGCTCGGCGACCGCCTCGTCGGCGCCAGCGACCGCCGTCATCTCCTCCGCGGACACCGCCTGCTCGGCCGCGGCCTCTTCCTCGGTCCCTTCGACGAAGCCCGCGGTGGCCCGCTCGACGATCTCGGCGACCTGTCCCTCGTCGGCCTGGGGATCGGCGAGGACCGCGATCTCGGCCTCCGGCACTCCGGCGAGGATCGCGACCTGACTCGTGTCGAAGCGCGAGAGGGCCTGGTGCTGGGGAAGCCCGCAGTAGGTCGAGCCCGGGATCGCGGCGTTGGGGCAGCGGCGACCGTTGGACAGCACCGCGAGGCAGCGGCCGTCGAAGGCTTCCTCACCCTCGATCTCGATCTCCTGTTCTTCGGAGGCGAACTCGGTCTCGGACTTGATGTCCACGCGCCAGCCGGTGAGGCGGGCGGCGAGGCGGGCGTTCTGCCCGTCGCGCCCGATCGCCAGCGAGAGCTGGTCGTCGGGGACGATCACCGTCGCCTGCCGCTCCTCGTCGTCGACGATCACCTCGCGCACGCGGGCAGGCGAGAGGGCTTTGGCGACGAACCGGGCGGGCTCGTCGTTGTGGGGGATGATGTCGATCTTCTCGCCGCGCAGCTCGGAGACGACCATCCTCACCCGCGAGCCGCGGGGGCCGACACAGGCGCCCACGGGGTCCACCCCGTCGGCGTGGGAGACGACCGCGATCTTCGAGCGATAGCCCGGCTCGCGGGCGACGCCGACGATCTCGACGAGCTTGTCGGCGATCTCCGGCACCTCGAGCTCGAACAGGCTCTTGATCAGCTCGGGGCTGCGCCGCGAGACGACGATCGCCGGCCCCTTGGTCGAGTCCGAGACGTCGGTGATGACGGCCTTGATCCGCATCCCGTGGTCGTAGCGCTCGTTGTAGACCTGCTCGGATTTCGGCAGCAGGGCCTCGACCCGCTCGCGCAGCTGCACCAGGGTGTAGCGCTTGTCGGACTGCTGGATGATGCCGGTGATCAGCTCGCCGACCCGGTCCTGGTACTCGTCGTACATCATCTGCCGCTCGGCCTCGCGGATCCGCTGCAGGATCACCTGCTTCGCGGTCTGCGCGGCGATCCGGCCGAAGTCTTCCGGGGTGACGTCACGGGTCGTGATCTGGCTCTCGTAGGGCGCCAGCATCTCCGGGTCCAGCTCCGGCTCCTCCGGCTCGCGCAGTTCGCCCGTCTCGGGATCCACCTCGGGCTCCTCCTGCTGCTCGGCGGCTTCCGCCAGCAGCTTCTCCTCCAGCTCCGGCGGCAGGATCAGCTCGAAGACCCGGAAGTCCCCCGTTTCGTGGTCGAGGTCCACGCGCGCGTATTTCGCGGCGCCCGGGGTCTTCTTGTAGGCGGAAAGCAGCGCGTCCTCGAGCGCGTCCATCAACCTGTCGGCGGAGATTCCCTTCTCCTGCTCGAGCGCTTTGACTGCCTCGACGATCTCCTTGCTCACTGGGGCGACTCCTTGGGGTCTGACTTGGTGCCGGAACGGCGGTACTTGGGACCGGGCGAGGACACCTCGAGCGAATAGTCCACGAGCAGGTGGCTGAGGTGGCGGGTGACCTGTTCGCAGCGGACCAGGTCGACGCCCTCGGGGTGGTCGATGAAGATCCGGAGCGACTCGCCGCCGGGACGCTCCACGGCAAGCAGGTCGAGCTCGGAATCGAGCTCGGAGAGCTGCTGCTGGATGTTCTCTTTCAGGTCGTCGTTCATGCCTGGTTCGGGCCGAAAAAAAAGTGGGCCGGGCCCACTTCGCGGTACAGCTTGAGGACAGAAGCTTGCAGCCAGTATAGCCCGCTCAACGAGCGGGCTGTCCAGCTTTCCCGCGCAGCTCGTCGACCCTGGCGAGGATCGTCTCGGCGATCGAGTCCTTGGACGCGATCGGGACCTCGGTCTCGCCCTCCGGCTCGACGAGGGTGACGGCGTTCTCGCCGCTCTCGAACCCGATCGCTGGGTCGGAGACGTCGTTGACGACGACCAGGTCGACGCCCTTGCGCTCGAGCTTCGCGCGGGCGCGGGCGACCGCGTCGCCCCCGTGCTCGGCGGCGAAGCCGACGATCGTCTGCCCCTCCCGCCGGCGCGCCGCGAGCGAGGCCAGGATGTCCTCGGTGGCCTCGAGTCGCAGGTCGAGGCCGTCCTCGCGCTTCAGCTTGCCGGCGGCCGGAGCGGCGGGGCGGAAGTCGGCCGGGGCCGCGGCCATCAGCAGCAGGTGGGTCTCGGGGAAGGCCGCCGCGACGGCGGCGGCGAGCTCGGCGGCCGTCTCGACGTCGACCCGGGTCACGCCCGGCGGCTCGGGGAGGGCGACGTTGGCGGCGATCAGGGTGACGTCGGCGCCGCGTCGGGCGGCGGCAGCCGCGAGGGCGATTCC
>JBLNAC010000056.1:0-8014 GCA_050259155.1 Syntrophothermus sp. | reverse complement strand
GGGCATCCCCACCGGCCTGGTCTCGATCCCCCTGCGCTACATGCACTCCCCGGTCGAGATGGTGGACCTGCGCGACGTCGACGCCACGGTCAGCCTGCTCGCCGCCTTCGGCGAGCGGCTCAGCGCCGAGGACGACTTCAGCCGCTAGCTAGGCGACGATCGTCAGCTCCTTGGAGAGCGTGCTGAGGTTGCGACAGCCGTCCTCGGTGACGACGACGAAGTCCTCGATCCGCACGCCGAGCTCCCCGGGCAGGTAGATCCCCGGCTCCACCGTGACGACTTCGCCGGGCGCGAGGACGTCGTCGGATTTCGGCGCCAGGCGCGGGCCCTCGTGGACCTCGAGTCCGACCCCGTGGCCGAGGCCATGGCCGAAGTGCCTGCCGTGCCCCGCCGCGTCGATCAGCTTGCGGGCGACCGCGTCGACCTGCTCGCCGGCGGCTCCCGGCGCCACCGCCTCCAGCGCCGCCAGCTGCGCCTCGAGCACGGTCTCGTAGACGACGCGCGCCGCCTCGCCCGGCTCGCCGGTCGCGAAGGTCCGGGTGCCGTCGGAGCAGTAGCCGTCGAGCCTGGCGCCCATGTCGAAGACGACCAGCTCGCCGCTGCCGATCTCACGCGGGCCCGGCTCGGCGTGCGGGAGGGCGCCGTTGGGACCGGCGGCAACGATCGCGGGGAAGGAGGGCTCGCCGCCGTGCTCGCGGATCCGCGCTTCGGCGGCCCGCGCCACCTCGCGCTCGCTGCGGCCGGCGAGGCCGCGCTCGACGCTCCACCTCCACGCCTCGTCGGCCAGCTTCGAGGCCTCTTCGATCGCCCTCAGCTCGCCCTCGTCCTTGCCCCGCCGCAGCGCCTCGACGGTGCCCCCCGCGGGCACCATCTCGACCCCCTCGGCGAGCTTGCCCTCCAGCTTGGCCAGCGTCCGCACCGCCATCTGGTCGTCCTCAAAGCCGACCCGGCCCTCCAGCCGGGCGGCGATCCCCCCCAGCCAATCGCCCTCGAGCGTGACCGGGTCCCAACCCTCGACCTCGGCCTCGGCGCGCTCGGTGTAGCGGAAGTCGGTGAAGAAGAGGCGCACGCCGGGGCCGCAGACGCAGGCGCCGTTGGTGCCGGTGAAGCCGGTCAGGTAGCGCACGTTGGTGAGGTCGGTGACCAGCATCCGGTCGAGCTCGCGCTCGCCGAGGGCCGCCTCCAGCCGCCCGCCGCGGCCGCGCATCAGCCTTCGACCCCGAGCTCGCGCGCGAGCAGCTCGAGCGCCTCGCGATAGCCCTCGGCGCCCTTCCCCGAGATCTTGGCCACCACCAGGCCGTCGAAGACCGAGAGCCGGCGCCAGTCGTCGCGCGACTCGACATCGGAGAGGTGGACCTCGACCGCCGGCAGCCCCGCGACGGCAAGGGCGTCGGCGATCGCCCGGCTGTAGTGGGTCCAGGCGCCGGCGTTGACCAGCGCCGCGTCGGCGAGGTCCGGGACGCGGTGCAGGTATTCGACGAACTCCCCCTCGTGGTTGGTCTGGAAGAAGATCGGTTCGAGGTTCAGCTCACGGGCCCAGGCCGCGATCTGCGCCTCCAGCGCGGTCAGCGACTGGCCGCCGTAGATCGAGGCGTCGCGGCGCTCGAGGATGTCGAAGTTGACCCCGTGCAAGATGGCGACGCGGTTGTGGGTGGTGGTCATGCGAAGAGCTCCTGCACCGCGGAACGCACCCTATCCGGCTCGACCAGCTGACCGATCCGGGGCCGGCCGGGCTCGGCGAGCAGGACGAAGCCGACGCCGGCGGCGGTCCGCTTCTTGTCGCGCCCGACGGCGTCGAGGATCGCCTCCAGCAACGCCCCGTCGCCGCCCTCGATCGAGGTCGGAAGCGCGTGGCGCCGCAGGATCGCCTCGACCTCGTCGCGAAGCGCCGGCGCCTCCGAGAGGCGCAGCGCCGCCAGCAGCCCCAGCGCCACCGCCTCGCCGTGGCGGAAGCGCTCGTACCCGGTGGCCGCCTCGATCGCGTGGCCGACGGTGTGGCCGAGGTTGAGGACGTTGCGCCGGCCGCTGTCGCGCTCGTCGGCGGCGACCACGTCGCACTTGTACCCGGCGCAGGCGGATACCACGTCGCCGAGCTCGGCCGGGTCGAGCTCTTCGATCAGCCGCACCCGCTCCCACAACGCGCCGCCGGCCAGCAGACCCGTCTTCAGCACCTCGACGAAGCCGGCGCGCAGCTCGGCGAGCGGCAGCGTCTCCAGGCAGGAGACGTCGGCGACCACGAGTGCCGGCAGCTGGTAGGCGCCGGCGTAGTTCTTGCCCTCCGGCAGGTCGACTCCGGTCTTGCCGCCATAGGCGGAGTCGACCTGGGCGACGAGCGTCGTCGGCGCCTGGACGACCGGGACGCCGCGCTGGTAGAGGTGCGCGCAGAACCCGGCGAGGTCGCCGACGACGCCGCCGCCCAGCGCCACCACGTGGTCGGAGCGCGTCATCCCCGCCCGGGCCAGCTCGCGCAGCACCCGCTCCGCTTCGGCCATCGTCTTCGCGCTCTCGCCGGGCTCCACCGTAGCCGTCGCCGCCAGCGGCTCCAGCCGCTCCCCGTAAAGCGAGGCGACCGCCCTGTCCGAGACGCAGAAGCGCCGCCCCTGGGATCCCCAGGCGCGGTAGACCGCCGAGTCCCCGGCGAAGGCGGCTCGGAGCAGCCCGGAGCCGACGTAGATCGGGTACTCGCCGGAGGAGCTCGCCGCCCAGCGCAGCTTCGTCCCGGGCGACAGCTCGGCGAGCGCGCGGATCGCCGGCAGCGCCCGCCCGACGATCTCGCGGTCCCCCGCGGGGACCACCGCGTCGGCGAGCTCTTCGTACAGCGGCAGGCGCGCGGCCAGCAGCTCGCGAACGTCGTCCTCGCTCGTCGCCAGCGGCCGCTTCGTGTGGGCGATCCGGCGCCAGGCCTCGGCCGGGTCGACCTGCAGCCAGACGACGAGATGGCGGGCGAGCGCCTCGCGCACCCGCTCGAGCAGCACGCTGCCGCCGCCGAGGGCGATCGCGCCGCCGTCGGCCTCCTCCAGCAGCGAGCCGACCACCTCGGACTCGCGGGCGCGGAAGGCGGCCTCCCCGTCCTCCTTGAAGGCGCGGTCGATCGGCTTCCCGAACGAGGCCGCCATCAGGTCGTCGATCTCCGTCGTCTGCAGGCCGGCGGCGCGGGCGGCGGCGAGCGCGGTGCTCTTGCCGGCCCCCATGAAGCCGATGAAGACGACAGCGGGCCGCCTCATCAGCGCCAATCGATTCGCTGCCTGTAGGCCTCGACCGCGGCGCGCACGTCGTCGATGTGGTCGCCGCCGAACTTCTCCCGGTAGGCGCGGGCGAGGGTGAGGCAGACCATCGCCTCGGCGACGACGGCGGCGGCGGGCACCACGGTCGAGTCGGTCCGCTCGCGCAGCGCCTGCGCCGGCTCCTTGGTCTCGGTGTCGACCGACCGCAGCGGCTTGGTCAGCGTCGAGATCGGCTTGATCGCCGCCCGCACCCGCAGCGGCAGCCCGTTCGTCATCCCGCCCTCGAGCCCGCCCGCGT
Source organism: Syntrophothermus sp. (assembly GCA_050259155.1). Taxonomy (GTDB): domain Bacteria; phylum Actinomycetota; class Thermoleophilia; order Solirubrobacterales; family 70-9; genus VAYN01. The sequence continues at coordinate 4,492 of JBLNAC010000056.1, read as the reverse complement.
GGTTCGTCTCGCGGTAGTAGCCGCGATCGGGCGACCAGAAGATCTCGTCGTGGGCCTCCGAGCCGGGGCGGCCGGCGACCTCCCAGGCTTCGCCGATCGCGACCCCCTTGACCGACTGGATCGAGGCGACGGCGCCGGCCAGGCGGCCGTCGAGCCGGTCCTCCCAGGAGACGTGAGAGCCGAGCCCCGGGACGAGGCCGAAGGCGATCACCTCGAAGCTGCCGCCGAGGCTCTCGTTCGCCTTTCGCAGCCGGTTGATCTCCTCGACCATCGCCTTGCTGGCGGCGGGGTCGAGGACGCGGACGGGGTCCTCGTCGACGGCGTCGAAGTCCGCCGGCGCCAGCGCCTGCCGCTCCGGCGCGCGGACGGACGCGATCTGGAGCACGTGGCTGTAGACCTCGACCCCGAGCGCGGCGAGGAAGGAGCGGGCCAGGGTGCCGGCGGCCACGCGGGCGGCGGTCTCGCGCGCGCTGGCGCGCTCGAGGACGTTGCGGATGTCGGTGTGGCCGTACTTCTGCGCCCCGACGAGGTCGGCGTGGCCGGGGCGCGGCAGGTGCACCTCTTCGGGCTCGAAGCCCTCGACCGGCCACGGGTTCATCCGCTCCTCCCAGTTGGCGTAGTCGCGGTTGGCGACGAGGACCGCGATCGGGCTGCCGAGCGTGCGGCCGTGGCGGACGCCCGAGCGGATCTCGATCGTGTCGGTCTCGATCCGCATCCGGCCGCCCCGCCCGTGGCCGAGCTGGCGCCGCGCCATGTCGCGGTCGAGCGCCCCGCGGTCGAGCTCGAGCCCGGCCGGCATCCCCTCGACGATGGCGACGAGGCCCGGGCCGTGCGACTCGCCGGCGGTGGTGAAGCGGAACGTGGTCATGAGCCGCCTAGGCTATCCGCCCACCGCCGAACGCCTCCCTCCGTGCGGCGCCCGCAGCCCGTCAACCGCGCGCCGCGGCGCGCATCACCTCGATCGGCGCCTCGCGCCCGGTCCAGAGCTCCAGCGAGAGCGCCCCCTGCTGGACGAGCACCTCGATCCCGTCGACGGTCGCCGCCCCGGCCTCGGCCGCGGCGGCCAGCAGCGCGCTGGGACGCTCGCCGTAGACCATGTCGACGACCAGCTGCCCGGCGCCGAAGCCGGAAGCGTCGAGCGGCAGGTCAGCGAACGGGTCCTCCCCCCGCAGGCCCACCGCGGTGGTGTTGACGATCAGGTCGTAGGCGTCCTGCGCGGGCGAGGCAACCGAGGTCCCGCCCAGGTCGGCGCAGAGCGCCTCGGCGCGCCCCGCGGTGCGGTTCCAGACGTCGACCCGGGCGCCCTCCCCAACCAGCGCCCAGACGGCGGCCCGGGCGGCGCCGCCGGCGCCGAGCACCAGCGCGCGCGCGTCCAGCGGCGTCCGCCCCAGGGCCGCGAGCAGGCCGCCGGCGTCGGTGTTGTCGGCGAAGACCGGTACCAGCTCCGCATCCGGGCCCTGTCCGTCCGCGCCGCCAGGGCCGAAGCTGAGGGTGTTGGCGGCGCCGATCTCGCGCGCGGCCGGGCTGGCGTGGTCCCCGGCCAGAGCCAGCGCCGCCTCCTTGTGCGGGATCGTCACGTTGGCGCCGACGAAGCCTTCGTCCGCCATCGCCCGCACTCGCGCCGCGAAGGCGCCGGGCGCCGCCTCGATCGCCTCGTAGCTCCACTCGGGGGCAAGGCCGAGCGTCTCCAGCGCGGCGTTGTGCATCGCGGGCGAGCGCGAGTGGCCGACCGGGAAGCCGATCACAGCGAGCCGCGGCACGCTTCCCCTATTCCCCGCAGGTGGTGGGCTCGTTGCCGCCGTTTTCTTCGCGCGCCTTTTCGTAGGCGGCGACGTCCCGTTCGAATTCGGCTTCGCTCTTCGAGAACGAGAGCACCCCGCACGTCCACGGCTTGTTGACGTAGAAGATGTAGCCGGTCTTCGCCGGGTGGGCCGCCGCCTGCAGCGCCGCCAGGCCCGGGCTGTTGATCGGGCCCGGCGGCAGCCCGACGTTGGTCCGCGTGTTGTAGGGCGAGTCGGTTTCCAGTTCGGACTGGGTGAGCGGCTTCGTGTAGTTGCCGGTCGCGAAGCGGATCGTCGCGTCGATCCCGAGCGGCATCCCTTCGCGCAGGCGGTTGTAGATCACCGAGGCGACCAGCTTGCGCTGGCGCGCGACCCCGGCCTCGCGCTCGATCATCGAGGCGATCGTGACCACGTCGAAGACGGTCAGGTTCTTCGACTTCGCGTAGCCCATGTTCACCTCCTTGATCCTCCGCTTGAAGTCTTCGAGCTGCAGCTGCACGAGGTCGCCGACCGGCGCCTTCGGCTTTAGTTCGAACGTGTCGGGGAAGAGGAAGCCCTCGAGGCTCTTGGCGTCCTTGCCCCCGTATTCCGCCGGATCGAGGTACTTCGACCTCACCGTCTCCTTCGTGTAGCTGCCGGGGACGCCGTCTTCTTCGACCAGCTGCGCGGCCTGGGAGCGCGTGTAGCCCTCGGGGATGGTGACGGTGACGACGCGCTTGACAGGAGCCGTGGAGAGCGCGTCGATCGCCGAGCCGTAGCTCATGTCGTGGGCGAGGGTGAAGTGCCCCGCGTAGAGCGACGAGCGCTTGCCGGCGAGGGTGACCCGGATCTGGAACATCGTCGAGTCGGAGATGACGCCCTTCTTTTCGAGCAGGTCGCCGACTTCGCTGACGCTCGACCCCTTCGGGATGTAGACCTGGACCCGGCCGGTTCCGTCGCCGTGGAAGGGCTGGAAGAGCGCCCAGACGAACCAGACGAGGATGACGAGGATCACCGCCGCGACGACGGAGCCGATCGGGTGGCGGCGGAGGAAGCCCACCGGTCCGCCCCGCCTCCCGCCGCCGGCGCGACCGCCGCCGCGCGTGGCGGCGCCGACCATCCCGGGATCGCCTTCCTCGTGGAACCCCCAGTCCTCCGCCGGCGCCTGGCGCGCCTCGTACTCGTGTTCCCAGGCCTGCTCGCGCGGAGGCTCCGGCGCCACCTCGGGCTCCTCCGCGGCGCTCGCCGCCGCGGGCGCTGCGTGCTCGGGCGCCCCCTGCTCGGGCGCCGGCTCGGGCGGCCGCTCGGGCGCCGGCGGCTCCTCGCCCCAGAACTCCTGCTCGGGGGTCCGCGGCGGGGGCGGCGGCTGCGCCGGCGGCGGTGGAGGCGGCGCCTTGGCGGCGTCCTTCTCGGTCTCCTTCGCGGCGCGCTCGCGGCGCTTCTCTTCGCGCGCCCGGCGGCGTTCCTCGCGCTCGCGGGCGGCAGGGTCGCCGGGGTCGACGAAGGGGTCGTCGCGCCAGTCGCTCATGCCTCGGGCTCCTCGCGCGCCGGCTCCCCCGCGACCTCGTCGGCGTGGGCGGCGAGGTATCCCTCGAGCATGTGGGCGGCGGCGATCGAGTCGCGGTCGGCACCGGCGCCGGCGCGCAGGCTCGCCTCGGCCATCTTCGTCGTCAGCCGCTCGTCGTAGGTCTCCACCGGCACCGAGAGCATCGCCTGGAGTTCGGCGCAGAAGGTGCGCGCCAGCGCCGCCTGGCTCCCCTCCTCGCCACTGAGATGGATCGGCAGGCCGACGACGACGCGTTCGACCCCGTGCTCCTGGACCAGTTCGGCGACCGCCCGCGGCTCGGGCGGCTCGATCGCCGGCAGCGGCGTCGCCAGGGTGCCGGTCGGGTCCGAGAGCGCCGCGCCCACCCGCACCGTGCCGTGATCGAGCGCGAGGACCCGCATCCTCAGGCCTCCAGCCGCTTCCTCACCGCGGTTCGCGCGGCCTCGATCGCCTCGTCGAGCCGGTCGGGATCCCGGCCGCCGGCCTGCGCCATGTCGTCGCGGCCGCCGCCGCCGCCGCCGATGACCGGCGCGACCTCGCGCACGATCTCCCCGGCGGAGAATCCCCGCGCGACGACGTCCTTGGAGGCGAGGACGACCAGGCCGGCCTTGCCCTCGTGCGCCGCCCCGAGGACGACGACCGCGGACTTGCCGCCGAGCTTCGACTGAACCCGGTTGGCGAGCTCGAGGAGCCGCTTGCCGTCGATCTCGCCGCTCGCCTTCGCCTCGACGGCCGTGACGACTCCCTCGGGGTCGCCGACCGCGACCTGGGGGACTTCGCGGCCGATCGCCGCGATCCGGTCCGCTTCCGCGGCGAGCGCCTCGGCCTGCGCCCGCTCGGCGCCGGCGCCGGCCTCGCGCAAGCGCTCGGCCGCCCTGCTCGCCGCCGCGAGGGGGTCCTGCGCGTTGCCGAGCAGCTCTCCGGCCTCGCGCAGCTGCGCCTCGCGCTCGCGGAAGAAGTCGATCGCCACCGGGCCCGTGATCGCCTCGACCCGCCGCACGTTGGCGGCGCTCGACCCCTCCGAGGAGATCTTGAAGATCCCGACCTCGGCAGTGTTGGCGACGTGGGTGCCGCCGCAGAGCTCCCGCGAGACGCCGTCGACCTCGACGACCCGGACGATCTCGCCGTATTTCTCGCCGAACAGGGCCATCGCGCCGAGCCGCTCGGCCTCGGCCCGCTCCATCTC
>JBLNAC010000055.1:0-7083 GCA_050259155.1 Syntrophothermus sp. | reverse complement strand
GACGAGTGCGTCCAGATCCTCGGCGGCTACGGCTACATGAAGGAGTACGAGATCGAGCGCGCCTACCGCGACGTCCGCCTCAACCGGATCGGCGCCGGCACCGACGAGGTGATGCTCGACGTGATCGGCCGCAGCTACGGGCTCTAGGACCCTCCGCCTGGCTCCGCTACCAGCCGACCGTCCCCGGCCCGCCCTTGAACGGGCCGGTGACGTCGCTGGTGATCCAGCCTCCGTAGAAGCCGCCGGGCTGCGGGCGGACCCGCTCGCCGTCGACGGTGCACTCGTCCATCAGCCTGGGGAAGAAGGCGATCGAGTCGGCGATCGCCTCGAACCCGGGAGCGGGGCTCGGGTAGCTCCACCCCGCCCGGCGCACCAGCTTCCCGTCGGCGCCGATCGCATCGTGATAGACGGCCACGCCCTTGAACTCGCAGAAGCTGCGGGGCGCGTCCGACGCGACCAGCGCCCCGGCCCGGACGTCGGCGAAGGGGATGTAGTAGACGGGCGGATGGCTCGTCTCGAGGACGCGGTGCGCCCGTTCGGTCTCGGCGAGCACCCCGCCCCCCAGCACGACCCGGATCAACCGGCTCGAGAGCTCGACCCTCGGGGGCCGCGGATAGTCCCAGACCGACTCCGCCATGGTTGCCATCTTGGCAACGTCACCGGCTCGGCACCCGCGGGTCTGGGCTAGGGTCGGCCGGCATGACCGTCATCAAGGACACCGGGACCCGAGCGCTGCCGCCGCCCTTCGGCGCCGAGCACGAGGAGCTGCGCGAAACCGTCGCCCGCTTCGTCGCCGCTGAGATCGCGCCCCATGTCGACGAGTGGGAGGAGGCGCGGGAATTCCCCCGGGAGCTGTTCCGCCGCTGCGCCGAGCTCGGCTTCCTCGGCCTCAAGTTCCCCGAGCGCTACGGCGGCCAGGGCGGCGACCACCTCCACGACGCGATCTGGGTCGAGGAGCTGGCCAGGTCGGGCGGCTCCGGCGGCGTCGCCGCCGGCCTCAACGCCCACGCCTCGATCGCGATGCCGCCGATCTTCGCCTTCGGCACCGAGGAGCAGCGCCGGCGCTGGCTGGTGCCGGGGATCGCCGGCGAGAAGATCGGGGCCCTCGGGATCACCGAGCCCGGCACCGGCTCCGACGTCGCCTCGATCGCGACCACCGCGAGGAGGGTCGACGGCGGCTACCTCGTCAACGGCGCCAAGACCTTCATCACCAACGGCGTCCGCGCCGACTTCCTCGTCTGCGCCTGCAGGACCACCCAGGAGGGCGGCCACGGCGGCATCTCCTTCCTCGTCCTCGAGCGCGAGATGCCCGGCTACGAGGTGTCGAAGAAGCTCGAGAAGATGGGCTGGCACTCCTCCGACACCGGCGAGCTCTCCTTCACGGACGTCCAGGTGCCGGCAGAGAACCTGCTCGGGGAGGAGAACGGCGGCTTCAAGCTGATCATGGCCAACTTCGCCTGGGAGCGGCTGCTGATGGCGATCGGCGCCGTCGGCGCGATGCGGCGCCTGATCGACGTCACCGTCGCCTACGCCCTCCACCGTGAGGCCTTCGGCCGCCCGATCGGCCGCTTCCAGGCGATCCGCCACCAGGTCGCCGAGATGGCGACCCGCGCCGAAGCCGCCCGCGCCCTCACCTACGACGCCCTGCGCCTCTTCCACACCGGCCAGGACTGCGTCGCCGAGGTCAGCATGGCGAAGCTGATGACCCAGCGCGCCGCCCTCGAGATCGCCGACGGCTGCCTCCAGATCCACGGCGGCTACGGCTACATGCGCGAGTACGGCATCGAGCGCGCCGTCCGCGACGCCCGCCTCGGCCCGATCGGCGGCGGCACCGACGAGATCATGAAGGAGATCATCGGCAAGACGATGGGGCTGTAGGGATTCGCAGGGGTTCATTCCTGGTGTCCGACGCCGTCATATGCGTCTCGACGCAATCGCGTGCTGGCTCGGGCTCCCGGCGATCACCCGCGGTCGTCGCTTTCCCTCGACCCAACGCATTTGCGGCGAAGCGTTGCCATCGGATCGTCCTCTGGGCGAGGCGAACCAGTTTGCTGATCTATTTGCGCTTTATCAGATCTTGATAAGACTGGAATAGCTCGGTAAGATCGCGTTCGTGCGGCCCCACGACAACCCCTACACGCCCAATGCTGGGGCACGGCCGCCCGCGCTCGTCGGCCGCGACGAGGAGCTGGAGGCCTTCGAGGTTCTGCTCGATCGCCTGCGCCGCGGCCATACCGAGCAGTCGATGCTGATAACCGGTCTACGCGGTGTCGGCAAGACGGTCCTGCTTACGAGCTTCGAGGAGCGAGCGCGAGAGCGCGACTGGACCACCGTCGAGGCCGAGATCACCAAGGGCACTGAATTCGGTACTCGGATCGGCCAGCTCGTCCGTCGAGCACTCCTCCAGCTCGCGCCGAGGGCCAGGTGGCAAGATCGCGCGCGGCGCGCGGCGGCCGTCCTGAAGTCGTTTCAACTCACGGTCACCCCGGAGGGCGCCCTGACCGCCGGCCTCGACGTGGAGGCGGCAGCGGGCTTTGCCGATAGCGGCCAGCTCGACGAAGACCTGACCGACCTGCTGATCGCACTGGGCGAAGCGGCCCAGGAGCAAGACAGCGGGGTCGTCTTCCTCATCGACGAGGTGCATTTCCTGACAACGCCGGAGCTGGAGGCGCTGATCGCCGCGCTCCACAAGACTGTCCAGCGTCAGCTCCCGATCACTCTGGTCGGTGCCGGCCTACCGCAGCTGCCGCGCCTTGCCGGAGAGGCAAAGTCCTACGCCGAGCGTCTGTTCAAGTTCCCCAGCATCGGCCAGCTCTCCGCCGAGGAGGCGGAGCGGGCCCTTGTCGAGCCAGCCGAGCAACTCGGGGTCGGCTTCGAGCGGGAGGCGGTGTCAGCGGTCATCGACTACACCGAGGGCTACCCCTACTTCCTGCAGGAGTACGGGAACGTCCTCTGGAACCAGGTAGAGGCCTCACCGATCACCGCCGCGGACGTCGCCGACGCGCAAGAGGCCGTCGAGGCAAAACTCGACAGCGGCTTCTTCCGAGTGCGAGCCGAGCGCACCACCGAGCTGGAGCTCCGCTACATGCGCGCGATGGCGGAGCTGGGACCGAATCCACAGCAGGCCAAGGACGTCGCGGCAAAGTTGGGGCGGACCTCGGAGCAGATGGGCCCAACTCGATCGCGATTGATCGAGAAGGGACTGCTGTTCACCCCCGGCCACGGCCTGGCGGCGTTCACCGTGCCTCAGTTCGACCGCTTCATGCGTCGTGCCTATCCCCTCTGACCGAACTGCGGACACAATCCGGACACATCAGGCCGACGACGAGCGATCATCCGCGGTCGTCGCCTCCTCTTCGAACAAGCTCATCTGCAGGGAATCCCTGCCCTCAAACGATCCCGCGTGCCCTCCCATGCCACGCTCGCAACTCATGCGCCACGGTCTCGCCATGGGGGCCGAGGCATGGCGCCGGCGGCCCGAGGACCGCCGCGCCCCCCGCTCGCGTCGCTGCCCTAGCAGCTGGCCGCCCGGAAGGTCACCCCGTCCAGGCCATAGGCGTGGATGCCGGTCCCGCCTTCTACATAGACGAGGACGCGGCCATCGGTTTCGACCTTGAGCGTGCCGGCTTTAGGTCCGCTAACAGCGATCCCTCCATAGACCGGTTGGGGCGGACGGGCGGCCAACGGCAGCGTGAACACCACCTTCGAGCTTTCGCCTTCTGCGGTTCCGGTCAGGTGGACGAGGCACTCGTGGTCTCCGTAGAAGCCGACCTGACCACCTGCGACCGAGTTCGTGTAGCCGGATTCGAACGGCGGCTCGCCAGGGGTGCCGACGTAATGGACGGCTTCAGGAGGTATCAGCGCGCTGGCCGTATCGGCGCTGGTGGAATGTCTCGCGTTGGTGGCATTCGGGACGGTGCCGAGGGTCGAGGACCTTACCTTCGCGCCCGTCACCGCGCCGTTCTTGATCTTGGCCGTGGTCACGGCTTCCTTCCCGAGCTTCGCCGCGGTGACCGCGTTGTTCTTCAGCTGCTTGGTGCCGACGCTGTCCTTGGGCAGGACCGCTGTCGCATAGGCAGCGCCGCCGAGGGCGATGAACAGTGCCAGCGTGGAGACCACGTTGGCGTAGGAGGGCCGGGGCAGGCGTCTCATTCTGGGTCCTTCCGTGAGCGGGTTCGACCAAGACGAGACTGACCGACCATCTCACCCCAACGGATTCTCGGCAAGCTGGTGCGGCCGCAGCCCGCGCTTGGCAGCTCCGCGCGGAGACGTCGCGCAGGCCGCGGGACCAGATCAGGGCGCGAATAGGACGACGCCGAACATGCCCACGTCCTCGCCGCCCCGGTCCCAGCCGCCGCGGACCTGGGCCCGGCAGGTGGCGGCGCCGTGCAGCCGCCGCGCCTCGCGGATCGCGGGCGCCAGGAGCTGCGCGTCCTCGGGGCCCAGGGAGCCGACCTCGGCGTCGTCGATCAGGACGGCGACCCGGCCGCGGTGGGCGACGAGCTCGGCGACGGCGTCGAGCTCGACCCCCCCGTAGGGCCTGCGGCCGCCGGCGAGGGCGAGGAGCTCGTCCTGGTGGAACGACTCGCCCCTCACCTCCACCTCCTCCCCGCCCGGCATCGTCACCTCGCGGTCCCCGCCCACGGTCCGGCGGAGCTGCGCCCGGGGCGAGGGCTGCGGCGGCTCGCCGAGCAGCTGCCGCAGGCGCCCGATCCCGCCGCCGCGCCGGCAGCCGAAGCAGAACCAGCGGCAGCGCTCGCTGTCGACGTGAAGCGAGGGATGGTGGTCGTCGTGGAACGGGCACAGGTAGTAGCGGTCCCCGGCCCGGAGCTCGACCCCCGCCCGGGCCCACGCCTCCACGAACTCGGCCTGCTCCTGGGTCGTCCGCGCCGGCTGCTCGCCGAGCGTGTGACGCGGCTCGCCCGCGCCGTGGGCGAGCTGCCCGAGCCATGCCGGGAGCGGGGCCGGCGAGAGGTCGTCGAGGCTGCGCCCCGGGATCCAGACATAGGGCCGACCGCTGCCGTGGACGCTCGGCGGCGCGGTGACGATCGAGCGCTCCGCCTTCAGCTCCAGCCCGGGGGCGAGGACGGCCGACGGGATCTCCCTGCCGCAGGCGAACCACAGATGGCGTCCACCGCCGCCGGTCCGCACCTCGGGGGTCGCGGGCAGCGGGCCCGAGCGCTCCTCGAGGCCGATCAGCGCCGAGTCACCCCCGCCGCGCGGGTCGACGTCGAGCACGGCGACCCCCGAGACCAAACCGGTGACGATGCCGACGTTCGCCTCGGGCCATCGCGCCCACCATCCCTCGATCTCCTCCTCGGTGGCCGCGACGCCCATCCGCGCCTCCCACGGGACCCGCGGATGCTTGCCGACCGCCGGGCACCCAGGCCGCCCGCACGAGCAGCCGCCATCGGCCGGCGAGTGCATAGGCACGACCGAGCAGCCGCGACGGCAGTAGGCGATGGCCGCGTCGCCCGCGCTGGAGGCTTGGTCGATCCTCTCGCTCATGGACCCAAGTCTGCCCGGGCTTGGAGGTCGGGCGCGTCGCCGGGTAGCCTCTTGACGATGGAGGAGCTGATCGACGGCGTCTTCCACTGGAAGGCGCGCCACCCGCGGATCGGAATCGACGTCGGCTGCCACTACGTGGCCGGCTCCCGGACCGCGATCGACCCGCTGCTGCCGGCGGAGGGAATCGAGTGGTTCGACGAGCGCGGCGTCGACCGGGTCGTCCTCTCCAACCGCCACCACCTGCGGCACGCTCCGCGGCTCGTCGAGCGCTTCGAGTGCCCGATCCTCTGCCACGAGGCGGGGCTGCACGAGTTCGCGGACGGCCCCGAGGTCAGCGGCTTCGCCTTCGGCGAGCGGCTCGCCGACGATCTCGTCGCCCTCGAGATGGACGCGATCTGCCCCGAGGACACGGTGCTGCGGATCGAGTCCGGCGGCGGCGCGCTGCTCTTCGCCGACAGCGTGATCCGCTACGGCGACCTGGCCTTCGTCCCCGACGAGCTGATCGGGGACGACCCGGAAGGGGTCAAGCGGAAGGTCCGGGCGCACTGCGCCGAGCTCTTAGACGAGCCGTTCGAGCACCTGCTCTTCGCGCACGGAGAGCCGCTCGTCGGCGGAGGCCGCGAGGCGCTCCGCCGCTTCGCCGCGGGCTGAGCGGGGCGCGGCCTCGGTGCCGCTACGGCGCCAGCCTGAACGGCGGGTACCGGTCCGTGGTCAGCGCGAAGGCGTAGACGACGACGCGGTTGTGCCAGCGGACCACGCCTTCGACGAACTCGAAGAGGCCTCGCGGATAGCGGCCGGTGAAAAGGATCGCGAACCAGACGCCGATCACGACGAAGAACACCGCGACGTCGAGGAAGAAGAGGACGACGTAGTGGGGGATCGCCAGCAGCCACTTGACGATCGGCATCCCCCGTTCGAGGCCGGTCTCGGCGTCTGGGTAGGGGAACTCGAGCCGGACCGACTGCTCCTCGTCGGTCGAGGGGTAGCGGTCGTCCATCAGCAGCAGGTAGATCCCGACGCGGTTGGCGAAGCGCACCAGCTGCAGGTTCCAGTCGTACCACCACCGCGGGTACTTCTTGCGGAAGAGGATCATCAGCGCCGTCGGCAGGAAGAGGACGCCGACCCCGGTCCCCGCCAGCGAGGCCCAGTATTCGCCGCCGCCGCCGCCCCAGCCTCCTCCCCCGGTGAGCAGGCCGAGCACGATCGCGATCGGGATCACCGTGAAGATCCGGAACGCGCTGGTGAGCCGGTTCAGGTCGCGGTCGGGGTACTCGACGGCAAATTCCAGCGGGTAGTCCGATGGCTGCATCCGTTCCTCCTCGTTCGAGTGAGGAAAGGGTCCACAACGCGGCGGCGGAAAGCGCGCGCCGCCGTCAGCGCCGGCGCTGGAGCCAGGCGACGATCGCGGGCCAGAAGCGGATCAGGAGGAGCGCGACGACGGCCGCGACGATGAAGACCAGGCCGCCGCGGAGCGCGTGATGGAAGAGGATCCGCTGGCCGAGCGCGGGAGGCATGGTCGCGATGCTAGGCAGGGGACAGCGTCGGCCCCGCGGCCGCCGAGGCCCGGACCGGCGT